>JANXOO010000600.1 GCA_025353525.1 Schlesneria sp.
TCCCCAGCATCAGCATCAGAAATCCGGCGAACATCAGAGCATGAGCCCAGCTTGGCAGCCCCCGTCCACGGATCCGATAGTGCGCGATCCCTTCGACAAGAATCCGTCGCAATCCGGGGATCAGTCTCGAAACAATCTGCCTGAACGATCCGGACAGCAACTGTCGCACCGTGGCCGATTGCCCGTGTCGCCAGAGTCGAATTCGCAGCCAGACGCCATAGGAAAAAACGGCGACAGAAAGACCGGCGACGACATAGAACGCGGTTTGCGATGCGCCGGAAATGTTGCCGAATGTTTCGCGCGTGGCAGTCATGACAGTTTCAGTTTCCCGATGAGTTCGGGGACGACGGCATAGACATCACCGACGAGTCCGTAATCGGCAATCTCGAAGATCGGGGCTTCAGAATCCTGATTGATCGCAACAATCACTTTGGAGTCCTTCATCCCGGCAAGGTGCTGAATCGCGCCGGAAATCCCGAGTCCGATATACAATTCAGGAGCAACCGCCTTGCCCGTCTGACCGATTTGCAGTGTGTTCGGAGTGATCCCGGCATCGACCAGGGCACGGGACGAACCGACCGCCGCACCAAGAACATCCGCCAAACCGCCGACAAGTCGTTCGAAATCAGCCGCGTTCTTGATGGCTCGCCCGCCGGAAACAACAACCCGAGCTTCCGTGGCGTCGGGTCGACCGGACGGCGTCGCCACTCGATCATGTGTCTCGATACGATTCGGCAACGAGGCGCGATCGACAGCAATCGGAACCACGGGCGATTGTCCCCCGGACTTTTCAGCAGCCGGAAACGCCGATGCCCGAACGGTAAAGACTTTCACCGGCCCGTCCAGCGTGACGGCAGCGATTACGTTTCCTGCATACATTACGCGATCAAACGTGTACTCGTCGCCGACCGGCACCACCGCCGTCACGTCGCTGAGCATTCCGGCATCGAGCAATGCCGCAACGCGCGGCAGGATATCTTTACTGAAGGTCGACGCCGCTGCCGTCAGCATCGTTGCGCCATGCATCCGCGCGACATCGACGATCACATGAGCATAGTTGTCCGCTGTCGGGACGGCGAGTTCTTTCGCCTCGGCGACGAATATGTTCGCCGCTCCGTAGCCTTGAAGCGCGTCGACCGCAGCCTGTACCGGGGCACCGATCACGAGGATATCGAATCGCCCGCCAGTCGCTTCGGCGACCTGTCGCGCACAACCGACTGCCGCCAGCGTGACGAGTTTCAAACCATCACGTTCGGATTCAGCGATGACCAACAACTTCGGCGGAGTCATGTGTGTCATCAGATTACCCGAGCCTCTTCGCGAAGTTTCTGCAGCAATTCATCGACCGTCCTGACTCGAACTCCGGCCGATCGACCTTTCGGGCGAGTGAGTCTTGTCACATGCGTTCGGGACCGGATATCGACACCCAGGCTGGCCGCGTCGATTTCCTCCAGAGGCTTTTTCTTCGCTTTCATAATTCCCAACGCAGTGACATAACGAGGTTCATTAAGTCTCAGGTCTGTTGTGACAACGGCAGGAAGTGATACCGTCACGGTCTCAAGCCCCGAATCCGTTTCACGGCAACAGGTCGCACGACCCGAACCTGGTGCGATTGTCAGACGCGAAATAAATGTCGCCTGGCCGACCCCCAGCAAGCCCGCCAGCATTTGGCCGGTCTGATTGGAATCGTCGTCGATCGCCTGCTTGCCCATCAGGATCAGGTCAGGCCGTTCACGGCGAACAAGTTCCGCCAGAATCTTTGCAATACCGAGCGAGTCGGTTTCGCCATCGTGCCTGATGAGCAGCGCGCGGTCTGCGCCCATGGCCAATCCGGCACGCAATTGCTCCTGGCAGACGGCCGTTCCGATGCTGATAACGAGAATCTCGACGGTTCCCGATTGCTCGCGCAGCCTGAGAGCCTCTTCAAGAGCGATTGCATCGAACGGATTGACAGTGTATTTGACGCCATCTGTCTCGATGGCCGATCCATCGGCTCGTACTCGGATCTTCGTATCGGGATCGGGGACTCGTTTGAGCGGCACGAGGATTTTCACGATGCGATTCCTTCGCTGACGAAGAACAAGGTTGCGGTGCCCGCGGCCAGCAGCTTGCCATCCTGACGGCGAATCTCGCCGCTGACGACTGCCGTCCGACGGCCTGAATGAACGACGCGGGCCGTGGCGACGATGTGATCACCGAGTTTTGCCGATGCAGTCATGTTCAAATTCAGTTGCATCGTCAAAACATCGGAACCTTCAGGAGCGACGGTGTACGCGGCATACCCCGTCACAGTGTCCATCACGGAAGCGTAGACGCCGCCGTGTACGACACCGCCCAGCCGCAAATGGATCGCCTCGACGACAAACTCGAGTTTCGCGGTTCTGTCACCCGTCGTAATCGGAGGCAAGCGAAGATGTTCGAGGAACGGCTGAAGCCGCTGGCTGACACCGGTTGAATTGTTGCCTTCAGCAGGGACGTCTGTCATTCGTTCGAGCTCCTGTAGAGTGCGTCGAGATGCGACTGGTAGCGGCGAAACACCGCGACACGACGAACTTTCTGGGTAACGGTCAATTCATCTGCGTCGAGACTCAAGGATCGATTGAGTACGACGATCTTTTTTGCGCGTTCGACACTGCTCACATCCTTTTGAGCTGCGTCCACGCGACACTGGAACCAGGCCATCAGATCGGGATCGGTCGTGACTTCAGAGTCGGGCGAGAATCTGCCACCCGATTCCCGTTCGATCTCATCTTTCAGTTCGAATTTCGGTACGACGATCGCCGTTACGAACGGGCGGGCGTCGCCGTAGACGATTGCCTGTTCAATAAACGGATCGCGAATCAGCATTGCTTCGAGTACTGCAGGAGCAATGTTCTTGCCACCCGATGTGACGATCAGATCCTTCTTGCGTCCCGTAATCGACAGAAATCCGTCTTCGTCAAGTTTGCCGAGATCGCCGGTGTGCAGCCAGCCATTCTGTATCGTCGCAGAAGTCCCCTCAGGATCCCGCCAATAGCCCTGCATCACATGGGGACCGCGCGTCAGAACTTCGCCGTCGTCGGCGATCCGGACTTCGACGCCACTGACCGGCTTGCCCACGGTGCCGATTTTGAAACTGTCGCTGCGATTAAACGAGATGATCGGCGATGACTCGGTCAGCCCGTAGCCTTCCAGCACCATAGCGCCCGCCTCACGCAAGCCGAGTGCAACATGGTTTGCAAGTGGGGCTCCGCCGGACGAGATCCTGACAAGGCGCCTGCCAAACAGTTGCTTCGCTTTGGCGCGACGGTCACACGGCGGCACCAGAGAAATCTCGGCCCATGCCTTTTCCAGCAAACGTGGAACGCTGCTGAAGAGCGATGGTTCGATCTCGGCGATATCGTCCATCACGGTCATCGCCGACTGGGCCAAAACCATCGTCATACCCATGCGAGTTGTTCCGTAGTGGTCCACCAGCCGGGCAAAGATATGGCTTAACGGAAGCCAGTTCAGCCACACTGAGCCAGAGTCATAATCGTCCCGATCTGCGGCCGCCACGGAATTTGTCAGCAGGTTACCGTGGCTGAGCATGACACCCTTGGGCTGTCCTGTCGTGCCACTTGTATAGATAATCGTGGCCAGTGAATCCGGCGACAGAGCAGATTCCCGCACACGAATTTCGGCGCGTCCGGCGATGCCCGACTTGCGCCCGAGATGCTCCACAGCGTCCAGGCACATGATCGGCGAATCCGGAATCGGCTCGATCGAAATCGCACGTGCAAGCATCGGAACTGGCAGTTTAACGGAAACAATTTTGGCCCACTGCGCGGCGGTGCTGACAATTACGGCGCAGGCACAGCTATGTTCGAGTTGATATTGAATCTGTGCCGGGGTCGACGGGGAATGAATCGGGACGGTGACAGCGCCAACCGATAGAAGTGCATGATCGGCCACCAGCCATTCCCACCGGTTTTCCGACAGAAGTGCCACGCGATCACCGGCTTTTACCCCGAGTGAAATCAATCCGGCCGCGATATTGTCGGCCCTGCGCCGGTAGTCTTCCCAGGTGATGCGATGCCACAGCCCGTCGCTTTTGTACCGCAACGCCGTTCGTGGTCCGCTCGTCGCGCACGCGGCGCGATGCAGTTCACATAAACTGACGGCATCAACGGGGGGCATAACGGATTCTCAATGACAGTTTTCGAAGATCGTTGCAGTTCCCTGCCCTTGACCCACACAGAGTGCCGCCAGGCCGTAACGGACCCCTTCGTCGCGCATGCGATACAGCAGCGTCGTAGCAATGCGAGCACCGCTCGCTCCCAGTGGATGACCAATCGCAATCGCGCCACCGCGCGTATTCACACGGGTTTCATCGATTCCCAGCAACTTCAACACCGAAAGCACTTGCACGGCGAACGCTTCGTTGATTTCGATCGCTCCGATGTCGTTCAGCGTCAGTCCGGCTCGCTTCAATGCCTTGTGAATGGCAGGAACAGGACCGATCCCCATCTCGCTCGGTTCGACCCCCGCAATCGCCATAGACGTGACGCGGGCCAGCGGCCTGAATCCCAGTTCCGTCGCACGACTTTCGGACATCATCAAGACTGCAGCTGCACCGACGCTGAGCGGTGAGCTGTTTCCGGCTGTCACAGATCCGCCCGCCGGATTGAAAGCGGGTGGAAGTCGGCCCAGGCCATCCATCGAGGTTTCCGGACGCAGGCACTGGTCTCTCGTCACCGTTCGCTTCGATCCTTCCGCATTGCGACCGAGTGTCGGAATCAGTTCGCTGTCGAACTTACCTGCTTCGTAGGCGGCAGCACAATTCGCATGGCTGCGGACCGAAAACTCATCCTGACGCTGGCGATTGATCCTGTACTTTGCCGCCAGATATTCTGCCGTCAGACCCATATACATGATGCCGCTGCTGTGATTTCGAAACAGCGACGGGGCAGGGTTATAGTCCTTCGTCATCGGGACATGGTGCATATGTTCGACCCCGCCGGCGATCTGAATGTCTTCGCACCCGGCACGGATGCTCATGGCGGCATTGTTCAAGGCACACAGGCTTGAAGCGCAATTGCGATTGATCGTCTCGCCACCGATTTCGACCGGCAGTCCGGCGATCAGCACGGCATTACGAGCAATATCGACGCCCTGTTCCCCTTGTTGTTGCACGCAGCCCCATTTGACATCTTCGATTAAACGCGGTTCGATTCCGGATCGTTCGATCAGGGCATTCATTAGTCCGGCTGATAAATCGTCGGCGCGGACATCCCGATAGACACCTTCCTCGGGCGACGCTTTGGCGATCGGGGTTCGAGCAGCGTCGATGACAACGGCGGAATTCATGGCGCCCTCGCAACGGTTGTTTGAGAAGTCTGGTAAAAACGCGAGCCCGTCCTGTCAGCCTCCGCCAGCGAGGCGGGTATGCCAAACCGGGGTCCGAGCGATTCCCATTTGGCGGCGCGACGTATGATGTTTCCAGCCCCTTCGGTGTCGCACCACCGGAGCGGTCCTCCGCGAAATGCCGGGAAATTGACCCCTAGCAGCATGGCCATATCCAGGTCACCCGGCTGCCGCGAAATCCGCTCGTCCCACGCACGAACGGCTTCGAGTGCCATACAAACGAATAGCCGGTCGGCAATGTCCTCATCGGACAATTCGATTCGGTTGTGGACGTGTGCTGCGACAAGTTGCTCAACGTCCGGGTCGGCGACGAACCGCCCTTTCTTGTCGACAGTGCGGAAACCCTTGCCCGTTTTCTTTCCGTGACGCCCGAGCTTGACGAGTTCGGCGAGCACCGGTGAAGTGGGAACCGCCCGATCGGCATACGCGACCCGCAAAACCTCTCCGGCATACAGGCCTGTGTCCAGCCCGACCATATCGTAAAGCGTGATCGGACCGACGGGCATTCCCCATTTTGTCGCCACGCGATCAATCCGGTCCATCTCGACCCCACCTTCCAGCAGCACCAGGGCCTCGGCCATGTAAGGCATCAGGATTCGGTTCACGAGGAAGCCGGGACAGTCACGCACAACGATCGGCGTTTTTCCAATCCGTTTTGCCAACGCGACGATTGTCGCCACAGTTTCGTCGCTCGTCTTTTCTCCGCGAACGACTTCGACCAGGGGCATTCGATCAACGGGCGAAAAGAAGTGCATCCCCGCGAACCGCTCGGGTGACGGCCACGAACGGGCCAGACGTGTGATGGAAATCGTTGACGTGTTTGAGGCAAAAATCGCATCGGATCGAACGATGTTTGCCATTTCGCCGATGATTTGCGACTTCAGTGTCTCGTTTTCTGTAGCGGCTTCGACGATCAGATCACAATCCTGGAAGGCCAGTCGCGATGTTGTCCCCGTCAGTCGTTGCAGCATGTCGGCCAGATCGTTTTGCGTCGCGCGACCGATGGCAATGCGATCTTCGACGGTCGACCGGGCGCGACGCATGCCGTCTTCGACACGCGCCCTGTCGATGTCCACCATTGTCGCGCGGACACCGCGACGCGCATGAGCCGCCGCGATACCGGAACCCATCAAACCTGCACCGATGACACCGATCGACTGAATCGACCGGGGTGCAGTACCCGAATCATCCACTCCGGTTTCCCGCTGCAATCGGGTGGAATTCAGAAACTGGGCGATCAGGGTTGAAGAGATCGGGGTTTCGAGCACTTCCTGAAAGCTCGACCGCTCGATGGCCAAACCGTCTTCCAAAGTCCGGTTGATTCCGTCCTTCATTGTTCTCAGTGCAATCACGGGTGCCGGGTATTGACCTTTGACTTTGGCTTTGACGGCCCCTTCGGCGACAGCAAACGCGAAATTTAACTGGTCATCACTCAGGCCAAGCGGCTGTTGCAATCGACGGCGTGATTCGAGCCAATCGCCCGTTCGGTGTGATTCTTCGACAAGATATGTTCCCTCGGCAATCAGTCGTTCGACGGGAACCGCATCGTAGACAAGGCCGATTTCGACGGCGCGTCGTGCGCCCACCGGCTCGCCCGACGTAATCATTTCGATCGCCGCGTCGATACCGACCAGTCGAGGCAATCGCTGTGTCCCGCCCCAGCCGGGGATCAGGCCAATCTTGACCTCGGGCAAGCCGATTTTGGTTTGTGGAATATCAGCGGCAAGCCGGTGATCGAGCGACAGCACCATTTCTGTTCCCCCTCCCATACACGCTCCATTGATCAGCGCGACGGTGGGAAATGGAAGGTTTGACAATGCCTGAAACAGTCTGTGGCCCCGCGCAATCAATTCCGCCGATTCCGCCCGCGAGATCTCCGAGAGGACGGCGAGTTCGTTCAGATCGGCACCCGCGACGAATTGACCCGATTTTCCGCTTGCGATCAGCAATCCTCGCACGTCGGTTCGGGGCGTCAAATCGGCGACGTGACTCGCAAATTCAATGATCGTCGCGGCCGAAAACGTATTCACCTTCTGGCCCTGAGAATCGATTGTCAGCAGCGCCAAGCCGTTTGCAAGAAATTCCAGTTTCAAATTCGGGTTCATTGGCGTCTCGCCGTCTTGCGAACGAATGTTCCGGAGATTTCAAAGGGGATCGAATGTGACACGGCACGCTAAGGACGGTCCCCACTCGTTCCGTGCTTCCAGTTCGTCCAGTGATATTGTCACACGTGTCGCAGTCGAAAGGTAGCCCCAGACGACCACCGACGTAATATCGCTCGATTCAGGCGACCGGCAGTAGAATTTTTACTGACTGAAAAACGGGGATTGGCTCCAGGTCTTCCTGGTGCCTGTCCCCCTTTTTCAGCGGCCTGTCGCCTGAAGTCGAGTATCGAACCAGTCCCAAACGACGGGATACATCTCCATGACTCCTGGCCAGGACGAATGGCCGCCGCCCGGATGAACGACCAGTTTGACCGGCAATCCCAATTCTTCATATTTGGCTCGCAGAATCTCTGACTGTTGCAGCGGAACGGTCAAATCGCTGTCGCCATGAATCAGCAACAGCGGTGGCGAATCTTTCTTGACGAGATAGATCGGCGAGATCGCCTTCAATTGCGGTTCGAGGTCTTTGATTTCCCCCAGAATACGTTTGAACAAACCCGGTCGAATAATCTCGACAACCTTGAAACCGCCCGGTGCCCCCCAGTTGACAAGGTCCGTCGGTGGAAACCAGGCGACGACACACTGCACGCGACTGCTCAGCCGTTCGATCGGGTCCTTCGAATCGGACTTCCCGTCGTCACCTGTCATCGCTGCCATCAACGACAGATGACCTCCGGACGATCCGCTGGTGATCCCCAAATGATCGGGGTCAACGTGGTATTGCATGGCAATCGAACGAACAAACCGGACGGCGCGATTCATGTCGACCACCATCTCGGGAACCGTATAACGCGGACTGCTTCCGTGGCGAACAACAAACAGCGTAAACCCGCCTTTGAGTAACCCCTGCGTCCAGTGATCGGTTTGTCGTCGTTGTTCTTCTTCCTGAATCAGGTCAGACTTTTTGGAGTTCCAGCTTCCGCTTGAGACAACAATCAGTCCCAGATTTTTCGGGTTTGTCTCAGGGACGAGGACATCAAGCGTCAACGCCAAACCGTCCTTGTGTCCATAGACGATATCCTCGGTGGCGCGATAACGAGAGGGCATCTCGTCGGCGAACGA
>JANXOO010000610.1 GCA_025353525.1 Schlesneria sp.
GACGCGACTTTCGGCCAAAAGTCGTTCGACCGTCTGCCAATGCTGTTGGGCGAGGACTTCGGTCGGAGCCATAATGACCGCCTGAGTCCCTGCGGCAATCGCAACCAGCATCGCATAAACAGCGACAGCCGTCTTTCCGGCACCGACATCCGCCTGCAGCAATCGATGCATTGCCCGATCCCGCCCGAGATCGGCAACGATTTCAGAGACGGCACCGTCCTGTCCGGCTGTGAACCGAAACGAAAAAAGCCGGCGAATCCTTGCATCGACTTTGGCACTGGAAGGGAGCGGTTTCGCTTTCCTGTCTCTGTCCCAAAATCGCCGCCGCATGGCGAGCCCGAGTTGAAATTCGAGCAAATCATCAAACAAAATCCGCCGCATCCCTGCGCGATGCTCGTCGACTGTAACGGGCAAATGGACTTGTCTCAGCGCATCGGGCAAGCCGATCACGGTGGCGCGCGATCGGAAATTCTCGGGAAGCGGATCGGCCGCAAGATGCGCATAGTCTTCGACGGCCCCTTTCATTATTCGACGCATTTCGTGCTGCGACAATCCTTCGGTAAGCGAGTAGACAGGCAGGATTCCACCCCCGACTCCGATGTCTTCGTCGCCCATCCACTGGATTCTGGGGTGCGAGAATTCCCATCGCCTGAGCGCAAACTTCGGCTTTCCGGAGAAGAGCACCCGTTGCCCAATACTGAATTTCTTCAGGATGAAGGGTTGGTTGAAGAAAACCCCCCGTACGAATCCACCGTCCGCCTGCAGCAGTACGGCGGTCATCACCTTGCCGTTCGCCGTCTCTTTGGCGTCGGAATCAACGACAACCCCGAAGACCGTCTGTAATTCACCGTTTTTCAGGTCGAACACCGAAGTCACGTGCGTGAGATCGAGTACATCGCGGGGCAGATTGAACAGCAGATCGGTTGCGTTGAGTAGTCCCAGTCGCGCCAACAAACCGGCTCGTACCGGCCCCACGCCTCGTATGAACTGAACCGGAGTCAATAACGGATCGTCTTTGAACGATTCGACCATTTGTGCTGCTCAAGAGCAATTGGTTCCTGTCAGAAAAATTCCGACAAATTCAAATTCCGCCGGACGGCCCGTACTATCAGGCGCTTGTTTCTTGCAGACTACCAATGAATTTCCAGGGTATCAATGAAAAGAAGGGGCTGGAAATCCAACCCCCTCTTGCTTGTTGTAGTACGGGCGTCACATGAGCAACGCAATCGGGTTCTGGTCGAAACCGTTACCCGGGCACCAAAGGAAATTCACGAAAATCGCGAATTCCGGGAAGAGCCAATCAGGACTTCTTCTTGGCGGCGGCCTTCTTGGCTGGAGCCTTCTTCGCTGCTGCCTTCTTTGGAGCTGCCTTCTTTGCTGCTGCTTTCTTAGCCATTTTCAACGTCCTCTTTCCAAGAGACACGTGACTGACTTGTCTCGACCGCTGGCGCCACCGGGCTAAGCAGTTCGGTTAAGACTTATCACTCACTCCGAATCCTTTCGACTTGTCAACCTTGACAAGTCGCGACCCAGTCCCATCGTTGTCACTCTCGAACGAGTCTCTCAGAGACCCCCTCTGTCTTATTCGTTTTATCGCGGCAGCGACTTGACGACCTTGACTTGACAGTGACGTTGTGATGAGCACTGATGCCGAACTGGGCGTCATCCTACGTATTTCGATTTATAGTTCAAGCCATTTCTGCTCGTTCGAGCACAGATTTCTTTCGTTTTTTCCAACTTTGTTCCAAACCATGACCTGCAATGATGCTCTTCAGAAACGCCTCTTTCATGCGTTCTTTCATCGCAAGAGGCGTTGTATATGACGGACGTCGTATACAATACGCGACACTGTTTATGATCATTGTCGTTATGTGGTGAGTGAACTGCAGCGGCAGCCAACTTGAAAAAACAGGGGGTTTGTGAAAACGATGCATCGTGACACCTTTTTCATCGCAAAAATTTTATGACTTCTGACATAAACAACAGAAAAACAACCGCTGGCAATTGAACGTTCGCTGAAATTGCACGATTGTGGCGTCGTGACCTGAAGAGTGGCGTAGCAAAAATATTTTTGAATGAAGCAAGTTTTTTTAACGTTCTCGCGGTCACGATCACGAATTCGTCGCTCATCGCAATTGCGGTTGTCAGTCGACGACACTCGCGAATACTATCCGCCCGTCGGTTGCAGTCGTTGAAAGTCACCCCGTAACGCGACGAGACAGTCACTTCGAATGAAGGATCTGGCAACTCGCGCGGAATGATTCGTGGCTTTCATAAACCGTTGAATTCCCCGCGTGAAAAAGGGGGACAGGCACCAGGAAGACCCGGAGCCAGTCCCCGTTTTTCAGCCTGCAGATTTTCCACTGCCAGTCGCCTCATCGCGACCGCCAGGTTTTGATCGATGCCTCATTCCACGCCGCGAGCTGTCATTATGAGTTCTGGACAATTGAGTTTTGGAAAAAATCGAATGAACGTCGACTTGCCAGGTGTGGCTTCAAACGTCGAACAGGCCGCACGACTTCGTTCGGGCATCGAGCGGACGCGCGATCGACTCCTCAGTCTTCAGCACCCCGAAGGAAGTCGGGCGGCCTGTTCGACGTTTGAAGCCACACCTGGCAAGTCGACGTTCATTCGATTTTTTCC
>JANXOO010000639.1 GCA_025353525.1 Schlesneria sp.
AGCCAGTTCCCGTTTTTCAGCCGGTCAATTTTCCACTGCCGGTCGCCAATAAACACCGGTCGCCAAAAAAGCAGGCCCCGTGCGTCTGGCTTCGGAAACGCCCACTAAGTTCGTGTAATACGGACCGATTCTCAACCGACACCGGATTCTGATCCGCAAATTCGCGGAATTATCGCGATTCAGGTGGAAAATCCGTCAAAGTGGAATGGGCCGTTTTCATGCTTGAACCGAATTCTTACGGTGGCCGAAAATGCGGAAACGTAACCATTGACCGATATTATCGATGATGGCATAGGTCACCGGAGTGACAAGAAGTGCCAGCAACAGACTGAACGACTGCCCACCGATAATGACCTTCGCCATGCTTGCGCGACCTCCTGAGCCTGGTCCGCGGCCGAGCGCAATCGGAACCATTGCGGCAATCAACATGACCGTCGTCATCAGAATGGGGCGAAGCCTGGTATGGTTTGCTTCCATGATCGCCGCTGTTCGCTCCATTCCGCCCGCGCGCAATTCGTTTGTTTTGTCGACCTGCAGGATACCGTTTTTCTTGACGATGCCGATCAGCATGAACAACCCGAACATCGCGTACAGATCCATCGGCGTGCGGAACATCAGCAGCGATAGCAACCCGAACGGTATCGTTACCGGAAGTGCTGCAAGAATGCTGACCGGGTTCAGCCAACTCTCGAATTGCGCGGCCAGAAGCCGGTACAGGAACAGAATGCTCAACCCCAAAGCGACCATGAAGTAATAACCGGTTTCGCCCAGCATCTTGGCCTGACCTCCGAATGTGACTTCGTATTCAGGGGGCAAATTCAATTCCAGAGCGATCTGTCGGGCACGAAGAATCGCAGCGTCCAGTGACACCTTGTCGGGATGGGCCAGCATTGTCACCGTTCGCTGCCGGTTGAACCGGTCGATCTGGCTCGGTCCACGCGACTCGGTCACCGTCGCCAGGCTCGACAGACGTACCTGGCCCGCCGTGGGCGAAGGGTTGGTCAGATTTTCGAGGTTCTGAGGCGTGGCCCGGAACGGCTTGTCGGCTCGCAACCAGACATCGTACTGTTCGGCTCCTTCCTTATACCGGGACACAATCTGGCCGCCAACCAGAACATTCAAACTGTTGGCAATCGTTTGCACGGGGATGCCCAGGTCGCTGGCCCGGTCGCGATCAATCGCGACCTGGACTTCGGGCTTGCGCAGCGACAAAGTCGAATCGACATCGACCAACCCCTGAATCGCTCTCAATCGATCCATGAACGCATCCGAGTATTTCGCCAGCTTGTCGATGTCCGGCCCCTGAATGCTGACCTGGAACGTACGGCTGTCCTGTCCCGTCGCTCCGATCGCCGACACATCCGAAACGGCCGTTCGCAGATCGGGATAGTCGCGCAGAATTTCCCGGGCGAGTACCATGACTTCAAATTGGCTGTAATTTCGCCGGTCGAGTTCCCCGATCCGAATATAGATCGACCCGCGCGTCACATCGCCCTGCCCCTTGCCTGCATTCCCCGTGTTTCGTCCGATTGTGGCAAAACGATGGACCACCCCCGGAAGACGGCTCAATCGCGACTCAATCTCGGAGGCCACCTGGTTCGTTCGTTCCAGCGTATATCCTTCGGGGGTGATGTACGTTACCTGGAATTCGCTTTGATCATCGCGCGGGACCAGGTTCACTCCAACATTTTCGGCAATCGGCTTTGTCGAGAGAAAGACCAGTACGCAAACCGTGACCGTGACCAGCGGGTGCCGCAATGACCACGCCAATGCCCATCCGTACATCGCGTCGATCGATCGATAAACGGCCCCTCCTTTCGTTTGAACATGTCCCGCTTCGGACGTATCGAGCTTCAGGAAATGTGCGCATAACATCGGCGTCAAAGTAAACGACACGAAGAGACTCATCAGGATTGCGAAAGCGACCGTCAGACCAAAGCTGCTAAAGAAACGACCGACGATTCCTCCCATGAACGCAACTGGCACGAAGATCACGACCAGCGAAAGACTGGTCGCCAGAACGGCCATCGAGATTTCCCGTGTCCCGTCGCGAGAGGCGGTGACCGCGTCCTTGCCGAACTCTTCCATATGCCGAAAAATGTTCTCATGAACGACGACCGCATCATCGATCACAATGCCAATCGCAAGGATCAGGGCCAACATTGTTATATTGTTCAGAGTGAATCCCATGTACTGCATGAACAGAAACGTGGGCACGATGGATGTCGGAATCGCCAGCGTGGCGATCACTGTCGTTCGCCAGTCGCGAATAAACAGCAGAATTGTGGCTGAGACCAGCACCGCCGCCAGAAACAGATGAAAGTTGACTTCTGCCATAGATTCCCGAATAAAACGGGCCTGATCCTGAATGATTTCGACTTCGATGTCGGCCGGCAGCGATTTTCGAATTCGGGCAAGTCGGACTTGTACGGCGTTCGAGATCGCCACCGTATTCGTACCGGATTGACGTTGAACAAACAGGCTGACCGCATTCTGACCGTCAAGACGCGTCAGACTGCGAGGCTCTTCGATGGAATTCTCGGCTCGACCAATATCCCGGATGCGAATTGCATGTCCCTTGCGGTTCGCGACGATCAATTCGTTGAACTGTTCTGCAGTCTGCATGCGCCCGAGTGTCCGCAAAACGAGCTCGCGAGAACCCTGGTGAACGATCCCGCCAGGCACTTCCAGATTCTGCGTGATCAATGCGATGCGAACGTCGTCTATCGAAAGGTCGTAGGCGGCGAGTTGTTCGGTATTTGCAATCACATTGATGGCACGATTGCGACCGCCTGAAAGGAAGACCGCACCGACGCCCGATACTGTTTGCAATTGCTCCTGAATTTGCCGTTTCGCAATCTCGGTCACTTCGCGAACGTCGCGTCGTCCAGAGACACCGATTGTCATGATCGGATTGGCATCCAGATCGAACCTGTTGATGACGGGA
>JANXOO010000707.1 GCA_025353525.1 Schlesneria sp.
CGAATTTCGCCGCGGCGCATTTGAAGCAGGGGGTCGACTGGCGGGAAGGCGTTCAACATGGTCGTATCTGGCGGATCGTTCGTCGCGATCAGTCCCGGCAACGACCTGGCGACAAGCTTTCCGGATTGACGTTAGAACAACTGGTCGCTCGATTGAACGAAGGCAACGGATGGCAACGTGACACGGCACAACGATTATTGGTTGAACGGCGTGATCCGAAATCAATCCCGTTATTGCAAACGCTGATACGCCAGCGCCGTTCGCCGCTGGCAACTCTGCATGCCTTGAGGACTCTGTCGGGCCTGGGAGGACTGAATGAAGCCACGGTTCTTGAATCGCTGCACGACAAAAATCCCAAAGTGCGAATCCACGGAATCCGGTTGTCCGGTCCGATGCTTCCTGAATCCGATCGATTGCGGGCAGCGATTCTGGAGATGAGTGACGATTCTGATCCCGGATTGCGTTTGGAGTTGGCTCAGGCAATCGTTCGCCTTGACGATCCGGCGCATCCCGTGCGATTGGCCCGCCTGGCGGCTCAGCCTGACGCCGATCGCTGGTTGTTCGATATTCTTGGTTCAGTGGCGGACGATCGGGCCTGGCGACTGATTGCGACCATGCTTGAATACGATCGGAAACTGGTCACCGGTCCCACCGAAGATCAGGCACATTTTTTGACGACGCTGGCATCGCGTGTGGCGACCCATCCCGATTCAAACGACATGGACTTGTTGCTCGATCTTGTTGCCCACGAAGTCGGTTCAAAGTTGCAGCCAGGCTGTGCGGCATTGATTTCCGGTATCGATTCCGGACTTGAAGATCGACAAATTGCTTTTCGGCGATGGTTGATTGAACCACCCCCGTCTCGAAAGAAATCGCTGACAGCGATTGCTCGCGTCATCGATTCAATCGTTCGCGAACCTCGAACACTTCCTGAAGGCCCGAACGAACGAACTCGCGTCATCCAACTGTTGAAATTGGCAGATCCGTCGCTTGCATCAGGATTTGTACTGCGACTGATTCAGTCGAGCGAAACAGCTGTAGTGCAAACAGCCGCAGCAAACGCCGTCGTCGGCTGGAACGATGCCGCTACGATTGCCGGGATGCTGGAGGATTGGGGACGCTATTCGCCGTCAACGCGTCAGATTGTTCAATCCGCCTGTTTGCGGGGACCGATAGCGACAGAGCAATTGATCGGTTCAATGGAATCAGGCGGCATATCACCGTGGGAAATCGATCAGACATCGCGCGTTGCACTCGGCCGACTTCCCGACGGAGGACTTCGACTACGATCTGAAGCGGTTCTGCGTGCACTCGGACAAAGTGATCGTCAACATGTATTGCACGACTACCAGCCGACATTAACACTCGATGGCGATCCGGAAAAGGGCGTTCAGTTATTTGCAACGCATTGTGCAAGTTGCCATCGGATTCAGGGTGTTGGACATATCGTCGGTCCGGATTTGTCGGCGATCGCGGCCCGACCGAAAGAGGCGTTGCTTCTTGACGTACTCGACCCCAGCCGACAGGTCGCACCCGATTTTATGAGCTATACACTGGTGACCAGTGCGGGCAAGATTTACGTCGGACTTGTTTCGGGAGAGACCGCAGGATCGGTGACGTTACGTCGCGCCGAGGGTGCTCAGGACACGATCATTCGCAGTGACATCGCGGAACTGAGGGCCACGGGAAAATCGCTGATGCCCGATGGAATGGAAAAGAAGCTCGATCAGCAGGCGCTGGCCGACCTCTTCAGTTTTCTGTACCGACCCGATGTGCCACGATTGAAGCAACTCGTCAACGAAAAACGCTGAATTGACGAATGACAATTCAGAAATATTTGTCGGCGAAGTCGAGGAACACTCCCCAGTCTTCCCGGTCCATCGCATGTTTTCCGGGCCGAATGTAGTAGCCGAGTTTTCCATCGACGAGTTTTCGCAGGTCCGGGCGTTCACTGACGTCGAGTCCTCCTGAATCAAACAGCCTGTAGACCGGGTCGGCAGCCTTCAGCATCTCGAATTGCCCGTCAGGATTCGCCCACTGGTCATCGAGTGCATTCGTGTAAAGCACGGGTCGAGGAGCACACAAAGCCACCAGACAATGCTGATCGAACGGAAGCTTTTCAGGCTGCTCGTTGAAGAGCTTGAAATTGCCGCAAAACCAGTGTGGAAACGCTGTGTTGATACGACGTATCGTTTCGACATCCTTGCGATCAATCGAGACGCGATCAGGAGCCGTTCCGCCGCATCCCGCCTGGTGCGGGATTGCCAGCGCAATCCGGTCATCCATGGCTGCCGCAAGTAAAGTCGTCTTCCCGTTACGAGAATGCCCTACGGCCGCGATTCTGCCGGAATCGACTGTTGCCCGGTGTTTCTCGACCAGAAAATCGACGACGCGATGGTAGCTCCACGCCCATGCGGCAATCGTCGCCGCGTCACTCGGTCCAGGCGACGTTTGGCCAGGCGCATAAAACGAGGGTTCGATGCCATCCGAGAAATCGGGAGTATCCGGGTCAATGTCTCCGCTGTAAAAACACGCAATGCCGTAACCCCGTTCAACAATCAGGTCCAGGTTCCAGTCGCCCGCCTGAGTTCCGCGCCCTCGTTCAGTCGCGCGTTCATTCTCGGAACCTCCGCAACTTTTATAGACCCATCCTTCAGGAATATGGATCCCGGGATGATTGGCGATGGCATGGTTGCCACAGAAATTCATCGCTGTGAAAACGGGAACCGGCCCCGATCGCTTGTTGGGAACGACGAGAAGCACATGCAGTCGATGTTTCAGGTCAGGGCCAAAGAAGGCCAGACGACTTTCGCTGATTGTCGCCCGTCCATCCATAAACGTCGGGTCAGAAAACAAAACCTTTTCAACCGACCATCGCTGCGGCTTCGGAGGCAGATAGCCGTACATGTAATGTTGAAAGAGTTGTTTCAACTCCGGTCGTCGCTTCGCATTCCAGTCTTTGGCAGTGGTGACTTCTGTGCCATCGAGCATGACCAGCGGGTCAGGCAATTCGGGCCGGACCGGCAGCGCCGCAAATTCAGGGAATTCGGCGGCATTCGTCAGCCCGATCCCGAAAAGAACCACGAAAAGGACACACCAGCGTACTGAATTGACCATGTGGAAAGACTCCGGCGGAAATGGCGATTCGGCGCGACGATGCCGCAAACTCTGATTCATTCAATGCCTTACACGCACGGTCAAGGGGCTGTCAGCTCGACCAGATCGTCACTCTCGCCCTGCAATTCGCGAGCTGTTTCGGAATCGACGAAATCGCTGTGGCACGATGCCTTATCCACTGCCTCCTGTTTCATTGCCTTTTTCGTCTTGGCAGCCAGGCGATGGATTTCATCGGGGCTAAGCACTCCTCGTTTCGCAAGAATCGCTTGCTGCTCGGGGGTCAGTGCCGCCGTCACCTGGGCTTTGTCCCATTTGTAGTTTTCGTCTTTGCCCGAAGTGAATTCGACGATCTCTTTGCTGATCCGTACGCTGCACCAGTCGTGGCCGCACATCGCACAGAAATCGGTGTCGACATCCAGATCTTCGTCGTGATAGGCCCGAGCCGTATCAGGATCGAAGCTCAGGTCAAAATGTTTCTGCCAGTTCAAGGCCGCCCTGGCCTTGGTCAATTCGTCGTCGCGATCGCGCGAACCCGGGATCCCGAGCGCGACGTCAGCGGCATGCGCAGCAATTTTGTAGGCGATGCAGCCCTGTTTGACATCGTCCTTTTTTGGCAGGCCAAGGTGTTCTTTCGGAGTGACATAACACAACATGGCAGCACCGTGATAACCGGCCGCTGTCGCTCCGATGCAGCTCGTAATGTGGTCGTATCCGGGGAAAATATCGGTCACGAGTGGGCCAAGAACATAAAACGGAGCTCCGTGGCACAATCGGCGCTGCAACTTCATGTTGTATTCGATCTGGTCGAACGGAACGTGACCGGGGCCTTCAACCATCACTTGCACGCCCTTTCGCCAGGCACGCTCGGTCAATTCGCCCAGCGCGACCAGTTCCGAGAGCTGAGCCTGATCGGTGGCGTCAGCCAATCCGCCCGGACGCAGGCCGTCTCCAATCGAAAATGTGACGTCATATTCACGCATGATGTCGCAAATCGATTCCCAGTACTCGTACATCGGATTCTGCTTGCCGTGGACCAGCATCCACTTGGCCAGCAGCGAACCACCGCGACTTACAATGCCGATCAACCGCTGCCGAATCAGCGATAGGTGCTCGCGCAACACTCCTGCATGAATCGTGAAGTAGTCGACGCCTTGTGCCGCCTGTTCTTTCAGTGAGGCGAAAATGATTTCCGGCGTCAGTTGCTCGATGCGCCGACCGATAATCATCGAATAAATCGGTACGGTGCCGATCGGCACCGTACTGTTGCGGATGATGGCTTCGCGACAGGCGTCCAGATCGCCACCCGTCGAAAGATCCATAACAGTATCGGCTCCCCA
>JANXOO010000735.1 GCA_025353525.1 Schlesneria sp.
CCATCGCCCGCGAAAAGCAGAATAGTTCGTGGCGAAAAAGGTCGGTTTTTCGTATTTTCTTTCTTTCGGACGTTCGTGATTCTCAAAAAAAGCTCGTCGCGTGGCAATCCCCTGGCGAATGCGACTGGATTTACAAGTTGCGTCACCGCAATCCGGGAGCCGACGCGTCTGGGGCGTAAAAGACCCGGTCACACTCAATTATTATGAGTTACGTGAGGAAGATTTTTTCGTTCTCAGGCAGCTCGAACGACCGACGTCGATCAAGGAACTTTGCGCGGCGTTTGCCGACCGATTCTGCCCGCAAACGCTCGCTCAAGAAGAATTGCTCCAGTTCATCGGGCAATTGTCCCAACAGGGGCTACTCATCGCCGAGCAACCCGGTTACGGAAACGTTCTTTCTGATCGGATCGCAAAAGCAGATACGAGGCGACGCTGGCAGGGTTTGACGAATCTCCTGGCGATCCGGTTTCGCGGATTCGATCCCGACCGATTGCTCGGATCGATCCTCACCCGATGTGAATGGTTGTTTTCACCCTGGGCTCTGATATTTTTTGGCCTGCTGACAGCGACGGCAATTGGCCTGGTGATCCTGGAATTCGACACATTGGTATCGCGTCTTCCAGACGCCAAAGCGTGGTTGAGTGTTCAAAACCTGATTCTGATGGCCTTCGTTCTTGGATGTGTGAAGGTCCTGCACGAATTCGGACACGGGTTGACCTGCAAGCGATTCGGCGGCGAATGCCACGAAATGGGTCTGATGTTGCTGGTCTTCACCCCGTGCCTGTATTGCAACGTGACCGACATCTGGATGGTCAAAAGCAAGTGGCAACGAATGGCTGTCAGTGCCGCAGGTATCGCCGTCGAACTTGCGATAGCAGCGTGTTGTACGATCTTGTGGTGGCTCAGTGTACCCGGATTGTTCCATTCGGTATGCCTGAATTTGATGTTCGTATGCGGCGTCAGCACGCTCGTTTTCAACGGCAATCCGTTGTTGAGATACGACGGTTACTTCGTGCTGTCTGACTGGCTCGAAATCCCGAATCTCCAGCAGCAAAGTCTCGCGGCCGTGAAACGCCCTCTGGCCCGATGGTTCCTGGGTCTGTCACGTCCGTCCTCGCGACCAGTCCCGGCAGGGCGCGAGATGTTGCTGGTTGCCTACGGAATGGCGTCACTGGCG
>JANXOO010000338.1 GCA_025353525.1 Schlesneria sp.
GCGAGAATCCAGGATTGGCGGCACTATTGCTGGCTGCGGGCCTGGCAATCGACATCGTCTTCAAGGAATCGAAATAGAAACAGGACGAAATCACTGTCCGTTCTGTTTCCGCAAGGCATTGATGATCGCGTCGTCGAGTTGTTTCAAGCCCTCATCCGGCTTGATGTCGTACAGGCCGGTGTGACAGTGCGACACGATGCCGTCGTGTCCAATCACAATCCAAAGGGGCAGGGGGGCGCCCGATGTGCGCGGGTCGCCAAACCCGAGGAGCGCTGACCCGTCATCAATGGCCATCTCGTATCCAACGTTCATGAACTCGATCAGTTTTTTCATCGATCGCATTGCGGCGCCTTTTTGTTCGGAACCTGCGAATCGATCGTCGACATTGATTCCAATGACTTTGACTCCCAGCTTCTTTCGTTTGTTATTCAGGAAGTCGAGATAACCGATCTGGCCATACGGTTCGATCAACGTCTCTCCCCGATACTGCCAGAAATGCAAAACGACCACCTTGCCTTTGGTCTCGGAACTCGACAAGACGTGGTCGTCGACAGATTTCAGACTCCAGTCGGGGGCAGGGTGGCCGACCAGCATTTTTTGTAACCCCGCCACTCCGTCGAGTCGTTTTTGTTGCTGTTTCAAATCGCGAGAAATGGTTGCGACAAGTCGTAACCATGGCGTTCCTTCGGCCTGTTTTTCGATCCGGGGCAATTCCTTCTGGACCAGTTTCAGTTGGTCCGCCGTCAACTCAACAACTTTCTGTTCGCCCGTTCGTCCCAGTTCTGACCGTAATGCCAACAGGGAATCCATCGGGGGCTGGTAACGGGCCAGATCTGCGGGTGAAAGTTGCGTTTGAGAGGTGAGATCCATTTTCAGTCGTAACTCGTCACCACGTCCGACAACGATTTTCTCGTCAAGCGATAGCAGGATGCCAGTGCCGGTTTCGACGACAAGTGTTTGTGATTTGCCGGAATTCGTCGAAACTTCCACCTGGAAACCGTCGCGGTTTTTCAGATTGCGTTTTCGAGTCACAACAAATTCGCGCCGTCCGTCAGTCCACGATGACAGCGGGGCGAGTTTGTCAGAAAACTCGAACACTGGCGACCGGATGGGCAGGGGATATTGCTGGTCTTCATGGTGATAAAGTATGCGAATCGAATTGTTGATTGACGCGGCTTCTGCGGACATTGGCAGCAGCCCGAATCGCTCGGGCCAGGCCCATGCTCCGCCACCGCGTTCTTCGATCAGGAATGCGAGTTGAGTACTTCCGTTTTCGGCCGTTACGACCACGGCGTCCAGTGTCAACGACTTGACCTCGATTTCACCTGATTTCGTTTGCTGGCTGAGCGTCCCTGAATACTGCAAGCTGGTGCCAACGGGTAACTCGACTGCCGTCAGCCAGACCGCCAATCCGATCATCGATACGTTCACGTGCCTCATCCTTCAATAAAAGCGGACAACCGGAATTTCATTCGATCGGGAATCCCGTTCCAACGACAATTCATTCACGGGAAGCATCTTCATCGAAGCCGGTTTCACGTACAAGCGGCACGGCAAACCTGTCCTGAACAAAAAACAGAACGAGTATCTTGAACGTTGACATCCGGGAATCGCGGACCTAGCTTTAACTCGCTTTGGAAATTCTGTCTCTGATCCCGTCAAACCTTCCTGGCGAAGGAAATTCAAATGATTCGAACGCGGCAGTTCATTTTCGGCTTCGGCGTTGCCACCTGTGCGACAATGCTCGGCCTTGCGATGGCGTTTGCCCAGGGCAATCTGCCGTTAGCAACATCGGGCGATCACGTTCAAATCAAACGCGAGCCATCGCGAGTGATCGATCCGCACAAGTACCGCACACCGTTATCGATCGAAGCCAACCAGACGGTGACTTTGGTGGCTCCGTTTGATGGCAAAATCAAGCAGATCGTGGCAAAAACGAATTCGAAACTGCAGTTACAAAGTGAGATTATCAGATTCGAAAACGACGTTCAAAAACTTCAACTTGCCAAGGCGCAAGCGATGCTGAAACATGCGTCGCTTGAACAAAAGGCCGCAGGGAAAGACGAACTGCCTGCGGCGCTCTCACAGGCAAAAGTCGACATCGCCAAAATCGATGTCGAACTGGTGCAGCAACTGCTCGATCAGACCAACATTCGCTCACCATTCGCGGGCGAAGTTCAACGAATGCTGGTTGTCGAAGGCCAATTCGTTCGAGCGGGTGATCCGCTTGCCGTCGTTGCTGATACCAGCAAAATGAAAGTCGAAGTTCCCGTTGATCGCTCGATCGCCGAAAACGGAAAGCCGCTGACACTGAAGATTGAAGCGAATGAAGTCGAGGGGAAAATCGAGGCTGTGCTTCCGGTGCCGCCAAAATTTGATACGCTTCGCGAGTTATTCGATTCGATCGCCTCGGTAGTGGTTGTCGTGGAAAACGGCGATGGCAAATTCAAAGCCGGACAAACGGTTTACATTCCGTTGATCCCGCGACAACCGGTCGTCGAAATTCCGGTTTCTGCCATTGGCAATCTGGCAGATGGTCACAGAAAAGTTCAGGTTGTTCGCCAGTTCGTTGTGCGCGACGTGGCGGTCACGTTGTTGGGACAAGTCGGAGCAAATCGGATGTTTGTCAGCGGTCCGTTCTCGGAAGGCGACGAAGTCATTTACGAAACTTCGCATCAACTGGGTGATGCATTTCAGTTGAAACTTTCTTCGGGAGCTGCCGTTGCGGGAGCAACGCCCGGCAATTCGCAACCGGGAACCACGACACCGACCGCGCCGAAGAGCACAGGATTCTGATTTATTCCAGTTGAAAAATGACTGGCACTGCCTGGCCGGATCCTGGTTTTGAAATCGGCGCGGGACAGGGGTTGATCGAGTGACTATACTGACCGGATGATATTTTCGAGAGTCGGCGTTCCTGGAACGTGGGACTTCGATCAGTGTACGGTTTGGGAGTCCATCATGGCCGATGAAGAACAACTCATTGATGACCAGTACCAACTGGTGATGTGCGTTGCTTCTGGCAGCAGCAGTCAGGTTTGGGAAGTGGTCGAGAAATCGTCGTCGCGACATTTGGCGATGAAACTGCTGAAACCCGATGTCCCGGATTTCAAACTCAACAAACCGCAGATGCGGCGCGAGTCCGAGATTTTGAAGTCGCTTGAACATCCGATGATCGTGAAGTTCGAGAAATTCTCTTCGAATCGTGACCACACCTATATTCTGATGGAATACTTCCGGGCGTCAAATCTCAAAGCCCAGATCAAGGCCGATACAAACGGCGTTCACCTGAAAGTTCGCCAACTGTTTGAAGGGATCTGTTCCGCGCTGTCTCATGTGCATCAAAAAGGATATATCCACCGCGACATCAAGCCCGACAATGTCCTGATGAACAAAGTCGGGGAAATTCGACTTTGTGATTTTTCATTGTCGTCAAAACAGATCAAAGGCATTGGAAAACTGTTTGCCGGAAGGCTGAAATCGATTCAGGGAACGCGAACATATATTGCCCCGGAAACGATTCGGCGTCGGCAACCGACGATTCAGACCGATTTGTACAGCCTGGGAATTCTTTTCTACGAAGTCCTGACCTGCAAGACCCCGTTTCCGGCTATATCACCCGAAGAATTATTGCAAAAGCATCTGCGCACCGAGCCGTCGAATCCGTCCGAATTCAATACGAATGTCTCTCCGGAAATGGATCGGCTCATCGCCAGGCTGCTCAAAAAGAAACCTGCCGATCGCCCTGCCAGTGTGGACGAAGTCCTGGCCGAACTGAAACGGATCCGGATTTTCAAACTGGATGTTGTCGACGCTGTTGCCGAGAAGAAAGCGAACCAGGACAAAGATGCGCTCGAAATGCTTTCTGAAGCGAGACTCGACAGCCGAGCCGATGCGAAATTGAAAGAAATGCTCGCCACGAATCCGGAATTTGCCAGAAAATTCACCGAGGAAAAACAGTCCAAGGCAAAATCAAAAAAAGCAGCGACGGACGTGACGAACGAGCGAATCAGGAATGCCGAAGCCGCCGATGCAGCTCGTGGAAAACCCGGAAAAAAGGCCCCTGCTCCCGCAGCAAAGGCAGCACCCGCACAGTTGGTTCAACAGCAGCCTCAGCCGATGCAAATGCCAGGATATCCGATGGGAAATCCGCAATTCCCGGCGGGCTATCCGGGATATCCACAGGGTCAGATGCCGATGATGGGCCAACCAATGATGCCCGGGATGCCGCAGTACGCTCCACAACCGCAAGCTGGCTACCCTCAACAGATGCCACAGCCCGGCATGCCAATGATTCAGCCGTCGGTCGCACCGCCAAGCCAGCCGGTTCCCGTTGCCAGTCCGCAG
>JANXOO010000763.1 GCA_025353525.1 Schlesneria sp.
ACGATCCCGTCGAAACGGGGCGGCTCGGCGATACGGTGGACGTGGAATTTATCTCTGCCAAGAAGGAATAGACTCATGGAATGCACCATGATGGATCACAAGACCGTTGAAGGAAATCCCCCGAAATGCCAGCCGTGTCACCACAACCGGGTTTGATGCAAGTAACGTCACCAGTAACAACAGAATCTCTCGAAAGCCTTTCGATTTCGGGGACGATTCAATTTGACGGATTAAATCCTGATCTGAAGCTCAATGAATCGGACTTTCGGAATATCAACGCTTTCCTTGAACAACGACCTGATGTCACTTTCCGAGCCTACGATCTCGGTTTCGATGAGAATGACAATCTGGAATTCTTACGATTCCTCCCAAACATACGTCGCTTCTCGCTTGATTATTCCTATCGGTTGACGGACTTTGAGGGACTCCGGTTTCTCGCTTCTGAACTGCAAATGCTTGGATTTGGTCTGACGAAAAAGAAATTGTCCCTCAACTTCCTGGGCAGATTTGCTGGGCTGCGGCGACTTTACCTTGAGGGTCATAAAAAAGACCTGGGAGTCGTTTCAAACCTGACTGGCTTACAAACGCTCGCAATAAGCTCACTCTCATTGCCTGATCTGACGGTGTTTGAGCCACTCTCAAAACTGACATCTCTTGGAATCTATCTTGGTGGAACTTCCAATCTCGCTGGGTTGCCAAACATCGGTCAGATTCGTCGTCTTGACTTGGTTCAGATCAGAGGAGTAACTGATCTCTCGCCCATCGCCGACATGCCATTCTTGGAATATCTGCTACTAGAGTGCCTGAATCGGGTCGAAGGACTGCCGTCACTGAAACGCCTCAAGAATTTGAAACGGGTTGAATTGACGAATGTGAAAGGCGTGACTGACCTCTCGCCTTTGTTAGAAGCCGAAAATTTGGAGGAAGTCGCCGTTTATGAAGCCCGTCATCTCAAGCCAGGAGCATTTGACTGCCTCAAAGAGCATAGGTCATTAAAGCGATTTTCGTGCGCTACTGGTTCCCAACGAGCGGATTTGAACGTGATTAACATGATTGGGCTTCCGCTTGCAGGAGATCGTCCAATGTTTCCGCAGGAAGATCAGGACGACCGTGATGGGAACGGGTGACTGCAACGATCCACTTGATGGAGAAGGCGGCGGTGACGGTCTACGTAGTGGACAACAGGGACACACGTAAAATGTCCAGTTGCTTGCAGGTTGGAATTCGATCTGGTCCAATGATCGTTGCTGGGATTGGCCGGTCTGTGATTTGAGGATTGATGCGATGGCTCGACTCGCCCGTTTGGAATTGTTTTCAGCGTCGGAAGTGGCAATTGTGCATGTGATGAATCGTGTTGTTCGCCGCTGCTTTTTGCTGGGCGATGACCCCGTCACGGGGAAAAATTACGATCATCGCAAAGTGTGGATTGAAGATCAGTTACGCCTTCAAGCAGCTCAGTTCGGCATCGACCTGTTGGGATTCGCGATCATGTCGAATCACTTTCACTTGATTCTTCGCTCACGCCCCGATTGCGTCGCGAACTGGGATGATACGGAAATTGCGCGACGTTGGCTGATGCTCTGTCCGATTCGCAAAGATGCCGAGGGCCGAGCAGATGTGCCGAATGA
>JANXOO010000798.1 GCA_025353525.1 Schlesneria sp.
TCGCAGATATCGGCTTTCGACAAAAGCGTCGATGCCTGCCGCACGAAGATGCGTGAAGATAACGAACAGAGTCGCCACGTCAACTGTTCGCGCAAAGGTTTTCCAGGTCAGGCAAAGACCTGCGGCAGCGTGGCAATGGCACGAAACATGGGCAGATCAACATCGGTTTCAATGGCTGTGCGAGGCAGTGCGAACCGGTCGGTGTGATTATGGCGGCAGTAGCCACCCAAGTACGTAAACACCCATTTGAAGCCGTGTTTTGCCAGAAGAAACCGTGTATCGTCGTTGAAACTTTTGGCCCCACCGATCGGGTAGCTAAAAGCATCAATCGGTCCACCCAACTCTTCGACCAGGCGCTGTTTGCAGGGTGCAATCTCCGCTTCCTGCTGTTCGGCGGAAAGATTTGCCAGAATCGGGTGATTGACAGTGTGACCGCCGAACGTCATTCCGGTCTGTTTCATTTCCCGAATCATGTCCCACGACATCCACAGTTTGCGAGCAACCTGGACTGGGCACCGACCTGTTTTCAATGCATCAGCCAGAAAATCAAGAAATCCGTCGGTCAAATCACCTGAAAGCCTTTTGTACAGTGTCAGCAACTCGTTGATGGCCCCTTCCCGATCGGGTTCATCGAACTGCACCGGGTTTGATGTCCAGCGATTGTCGCCAAGCAACGACTCGCGACTCGTTCTCACCATCCAGGCAATCTCGTCCCACCAAGGGACTTTCGGGATATCGAGAAAACCTGTCGTGATAAAAAATGTCGCGGTAACTCCATGCGCTTTCAGAATTGGAAAGGCATTGGTGTAGTTATCGAGATATCCATCATCGAACGTTACCATCACGAAACGTCCGTGTTTCTTGCCGATGATCGAATCGAGATCATTCAAGCCGACGACGTCGAATTCACGGGCGATTGTACTGATCTGCGAATCGAAATCTTCGTCTGTCGCGCTCCACAAGTTGCGGTCCAGCAACGAATTATGCCGATCTCCAATCCGGTGGTAATTCAGGGTCAGCACCCCGTCCCAAACGAACGTTGACCGGAGCATCCGACCGCAGCCGGTCACATCCAAAGCGCGCGCCAGCATTCCGCGTTTTGAGATGCGTCCTGTCATATTGTTCCGGACGAGCGGACTCATATTCCGAATTCTCTGGCTATCGTAGAATCACATCGAAAATTTGCCACTCTTCAGACTTATGTCATGAATGGCAACTCGTCCAGTTGCTTTTTCGCGACATCTGACACTGGCACTGAATATCAGATGCTCACACGGCATCGAACGTTACTGACCGGATTATCGGAACAGGCAGTAAACGATCCCAGCTGATGAATTCAGAGAACCAGAAACGAAGAATCCCCGGTATTCGGGGTGACCAGAGAGCACAGATTCCGTCCGCCTTCGACCGCCATCACCTTGGTGGCAGTGTCTGCGAGCCGTTCGCCGTTACCGGACGTCCGCTCGGAAGGGGCAACGAATTGAGAATCGACGTTAATTCTTCGATTTCGTCGAGCTCCGATTGCAAATCAACATTCGATTGCTCAAGGCACCCTTGATGGATATTACCCGTCCCGTCTGTCATGGGTGAGCTGGTCAAAACGGAGCCGGATGCCTCGTTGGCAGAGAATAGAGATTGGCCAAGAGGCCGCAGTCGGGTTGGACTGGCGACACGCGCCAATTGGAGTTGACCTACACGAGTTGACGCTGTTTCACCTGTTTTCACTGCGGAAATTGTTCCGTCTGAAGAAACCTGGATCTCGTTTGCATTATCAGGGATGACGATTACGGGTTGAATTTCAATGCGATCATCCGCAATGACCAGACAGAGTTGCCGGTCTCGATCAAGAGCGAATGCACCGCAGCGCGTCAGCAAAACACGTTCACCCCGTTTGACCACAAAAAAGCCGTCACCATCAATCGCCAGATCCAGTGGACGACCGGTTTTACGGATCTGTCCCTGTTTGAGGTCGATCTGAAGTGGAGCCACCCGGCATCCGTCGCCTCGAACGGACCGATCCCGCGGCTGTTCCGAATTCAGATCGCCGGTCGATTCGGACTCGGACGATGTCGACAAATAACAGTCGGAAAGCGTCACGCGCAGCCGTTTAAAGCCAGGTGTCGAAGCATTGGTCAGGTTGTGCCGCAACTGTGAAATGGCAGTTTCCAGCGCCGTCGCGGCCGGGGAGTAGTCGGTCAGGTGGAACCTGATTTTTTGAGACGCCGGTTCGGCTGAGATTTCCCGATTTCGAGTCATCATGGCAGGATCGGTTGAAGCCAGTTTTTCAGGCATTCCGCCGAGCAACCGGGGCAACGCTCGCAATTGCTTTCGGACTTGCAGCAGATCCCGAACCACCCCTGCAGGCAACGTCTTCAATTCGTCGAACCAGATGTCACGTTCTTCCCGAGTCGTATGAGCCAGTTCACGTTCAATCACTTCCCGGACAGCGGAAGTTCCTTCCGGATCCGGGTGACTCTCGTCCTCACTTTCGGAATCATCGGGCAAAGTATCAGCAGGAGCAGGCACAGATTCTGGTGAATTTCCAGCTTGTCTGGTTCGACGGGAATCCGTTTGCACATCGACGATTTGCAGGGCCGGCAACACCTGTCCGCGTTCGGAGTTGTCCGAAACGAGTCGATGTGCACCGAGCCTCGCAAATTCCCGTGCTTCAACGCGAGAATTCGCAAGCGGTTCTGCAAAATCCGGCAGAAATTCGGCTTCCGACAGAACGTCACTCACCCTCGCCACAGTGCGCAAACGACGGTCAGACTGTTGTCGGATTGCAGCGAGACTGATCAGCGATGCCAACCCGACCAGCGCAATCACAAAACCGGTGTTCCGCACCCAATTCATCGTCAACTCCTTTTGGCGGCGCACTGCCGATGCTGGCAGACCTTTTCGAGGCGAGCCAAACAGCAGAGATTTCACGGCGGAATTCGGCAAACGTCATTTGCCTTCGGCGAACCGCAGCGAATCTTGAGCATTCCTTGCTTCGCAACAGACGGACGGTAATGGAATTGCAAAAATTCAGCAAGAACGAAGATCTGATTTGGTCAGCTTGAATGGGTCCATTTTCCGGACGTTTGCTTTTACACGGACACAAAGCACGGTTTAACCCGGTTGCGGATCGCAAAAGAAGGCGTCCCATCGCTGCCTGTTTCGTGGCCGGGAGCAGAGTCAAAGCTGTCAAAGACGGAAATTCGCGTGCCGAATGCACAACCGGCGCTTGATTTCAGTCGGGTCTGACGATCAGAATACGTCGAATGCGCGGAATCCTCCATTCTTGTGTTTGATCGGGCGGAACAAAACCAGGTTTGTTCCTGCTTGTCAGCAAACGTCGATTTGCCAAAAAACGACTTCAACTCCAGGGAACTGACGACTCATGAAATTTCTTGCAGGCCACACCGTAGGGATCGACCTTGGAACGACGTACTCGGCAATCGCGCTCTTGTCCAAAGACGGACAGCCCGTTTCTTTGCTGAATGCTGACGGACGAAATATCACGCCGTCGGTGGTACTGCTGGGTGACGAACAGGTCGTCGTCGGCCCCTCATTCGAGCGAATCTCGCAAGAATCTCCTGACCATATCGTTGAAGCTGTCAAGCGACAGATGGGGAACAAGGATTACTTCGTTGTTTATCAACAGAAAAAGCTGACTGCGGAGTTCCTTTCTGCACTGATCCTCAAGAAACTGAAGCAGGACGGCGAGAAATCGATCGGACCGATCACCAATGCTGTCATCACAGTTCCGTACTACTTTAACGATGTCCGTCGCAAGGCGACGCAGGACGCCGGTCGCATTGCCGGCCTGAATGTCGTTGACATCATCAACGAACCGACGGCAGCGACCCTGGCATATGCATGGATGAAGGGCGAACTCGGGCGCTCCGATCTGAAGCAGGAATCGAAGACCATTCTCGTTTACGACCTTGGCGGTGGTACGTTTGACGTGACTGTCGTACGGTACACGCCGACCCAGTTCCGCGTTCTGGCAACCGACGGCGATGTCATGCTGGGTGGTATCGACTGGACGAAGAGAATCACTGACCACATCGCCGAACAGTTCTTCCGCAAATTCGGCGACGATCCAAGGAACGATCCGGAAGCAATTCGTAACTTCACCGTCGAGTGCGAAGATGCCAAGCGAGCACTCAGTACCAAAACACAAGTTCCACTGTCAGTTTACTTCAAGGGCAAAACCCTGACGCTGCAGTTCACTCGAAAAGACTTCGAGCGAATGACATCGGATCTGCTTCAGCGAACCCGTGATACGACAGAGCTGGTTTTGCAACAGGCTGCAGTCGATCCGTCGGTCCTCGACGAAGTCGTTCTTGTCGGTGGTTCGACCTATATGCCCTCTGTCGAATTGATGCTTTCTGAAGTCTGCCTGCGGACTCCGTCGCGCGAGTTGCGTCCGGAAGAAGCGGTCGCCCAGGGTGCGGCAATCCACGCTGCGATTCTCGAAGCGAGAGAAAATCGCGGGACGGAAGGATTGAGCGAACTTGTGACGGCCCGCTTGCGTGCGGTCAAGACCAACGACGTGAATTCGCACTCGCTCGGCGTCAAGGTTTCGAGTCCCGAGGATCGCACCCGCAAGATGAACCACATCATGATCCCGCGAAACTCGACAATCCCCTTCAGCATCAGCCAGCGATTTGTGACAAATTCGGCCAACCAGAAAACCATTCACGTTTACATTCTGGAAGGTGAAGTATCAGATCCTGATGCCTGCACCCAGATTGGCGATTTCCGAATCGTTGGACTTCCCCCGAATCTGCCAGCGAACTCGCCCGTAGAAGTCACCTACAGCTACGACTCCAATGGACGCATTCACGCGGTTGCAAAAGAATTGACCGGCAACCGGGTCGCCACAACAGAAATCGTCCGCGATTCGGGTTTGACCGATCAAGGTGTCAATGACTTCGAATTGCTGGCCAAGAATTACCAGGTCGAGTAGTCCGTTGACTGATGTCACGGAATAACGTAACTGAAAATTCTGCTCGCGGCGTCGAATCCATCGTTCCATGCCGCGAGCGCTACAGGTAGACTCTGTTCGAGTGCTGGCTGCCGCCCGTCCTTGCCGGGTTTTTCCTGTTACCTTTCAACTGTTTCCGCTTTGCATTCCTCGTCACGGATGTTTTCGATGGCAATTGACGTTTACAAGGATTGGCTGGGCATTCCCGATGGCCCGCGTCCACCGGATCACTACCAGTTGCTGCGACTGGTTCAATTCGAAGATGGCCTCGACAAGATTCGGAAAAACTACAAGAAACTGAACGGACACGTTCGCAAATACGCAACCGGCCAATACTCAAATCAGTCGCAAACACTGCTCAACGAACTCGCCAAAGCAATGCTGTGCCTGACCGACGAAGAGTTGAAGCAGGAGTATGATCGCAGTCTTGGTCGGGTGGTTGACGATCGCGACGAATCGGGGCGTCGACCCATGACGTCGTATCTGCAGGACGAAGGTGCGATCACCGCGGATCAGGCTCGCGACGTGAAGACGCATGCCGATCGCACGGGCCTGACCGTTCGCGATGCGATCGTACAGTTGAAAATGGTCGACCACGAAACGGCCGCACGTACGTTTGCCAGCGAATTGGGCCGATCATACGTTGATCTTGCCGACCTGGTTCCGCAGAACGATGCGATGGACATGGTCCCGAAGAACGTCGTCCGCCGCCACAATTGTTTGCCGCTGTTCATCGACGATAATGCAGTCGTCGTCGCCTGTACCGACGAGCCTGAATCGGAGCTTGAAGACGAGATTCGACTCCGTTTCGGCAAGCCGATTCGTCCCGTCATCGCTTCGGCAAAATCGATCGACCGGGCCATCGCGACTCACTACGCGCCGGGGATGCGCAAGGAAGCACCCGAACCAAAAAAAGGGACCGGATCAACGTCAAAGAAATCGAATTCGCCGCAGAAAGCTGCTGTCGAAGCGTTGTCGGAGGGAGATAAAGCGCAACGCAAACAATTCGGCATGATCTTTATGTGCTGGTCGATCGCCCTGCCCGGCCTGCTCGACAACTTTGTTCTCTGGGACAACGTCTACCGCTACTATTTTCCGAAATTTCTGATGAACTTCCCGTACATATTAACGGTGACAGCGGGAATACCGCTTGCCATCATGTTTTATTTCACACACGTGAAATCCAGCAAATAGGTCGCGCCCTGTAAGGCAACACCGTGAAAGATTTCTTGTTGAGAAAACGCTGTCGTGCCACTGCTTCGGAGTCTTTCGGAGAAGCAGTGGCTTCGCGTCGGAATCCGAACTCACCGCACCCACTGCTTGTCCGAAGACGGCCAGGAAGTGGCATGTCCGAATCGCTTTTCCATGGCTTTCTCGAATAAAAATTCTTCACGACGTTGCCTGAAAGGGCGGCCACTCTCTTCAAACAATCATCGAACGTCGTAAAGTTCGTATCGCTGAATTCATGGACCTGCCATTCTTTCCGATCCGGATCGAGTCGGATACTATTGTTTGATTCTGGCAGAACAAAAAAACTGCTCACGTTCTGCAGTGTCGTCAACGAAAGGTATCATGCATGCTTCGCCCTACGACCATCGCATTGACGCTATCGTTGGTATTCGGAAGTACTGTGGAATCGTTCGCCCAAGAGAAACCCGCTCAAAAAACAGCCCCTCGTGTTGATGCGCAGCCGGTTAAAGGGACTTTTGTCATCGGTGGAAAGTCTTATTCCCTTACCCATGCGGTTGCGTACGAAGCAAAGGTATTCGACGACTATATGATCAACGTGCTTGCGAGCAGCGAACCGATCGCGGTCGACAAGTTAAAGAATGCCCTGCGGGACGGCAAAGGTTCTGACGACAAGTTCATCACATTCCAGCCGCAGGTCAAACTGACATTTAAAAAAACTGGCGAAATTCGGTTTTGCAATTCCAACGCCGACGGCCATTCATTCAGTGTGTCGGGCGGGGACCTTGCCGGAGAACTCGTCACAAACGACGGTCATGTGATTGGCGACGCCAGCTATAAAAGTGAAGAAGGATCGAAGAGGCCAGCATCGTTCGACGTCAAATTCGATCTGGAATTGATCGCCGCAATGCTCACACCAGACGACAAACCGAAGAAGAACAAATCAAAACTTTCGGGCGACGGAAAACCGGAATCGGATAGTGGGCCTGCGGGGCCAAAAAAAGGAAAAGTGACTGCGGATTCGTTCAATGCCTTCGATTTGCCGATCCCGGACGATGCGACCGCGATCGAACGAAAAATGAATGTGGAACACGTTTATTTCAAAAGTCCATCGGATGTCAAAGTCGTCACGGAATTCCTCGTTAAACAGTTTGATGCTCAGGGTTGGTCGAAAGAAGGAAAAGATCTTGACGGGAAAAAAGCCATGATTCTGAAACGCAAGAAGGGATCCTCATCGCTGACAATCTTCGTGAAACCGGGCGAATCGGGATCGAGTGTTACGATGATTACGAAAGGCCTTTCATGGGAGGATCGGAAGCCGGTCTCTGACAAGAAAAGCTCTCCGAAACCTGAAAAGAATGAATGAGGCCCTGATTGAGCGAGCGAACGGACAATAAAGCAACGAAGGGATATGCTGCCAGGTTCGGCCTGTTCCTGGCTCGTTTTTGCATTTCCGCGTGGATCGGGGCAGCGGCGCTTTTTGTCATCGTTGGTATCACGGAAGTGACGCAAAGCGGATTTGATTCAACAACAAAAGATCGATTGGTTTCCGTTCGATTTCCCGCGTTTTATGCTTGCGGCGCAACGCTGGTCAGCATCGGGTGGCTCGGAGCGTTTGCTGCCAGGGATCCGATTTCGTTTCCGTCGAATCGCCGTATTGTCACTTTGGCGATTCTCGCGAGCGTGCTTGCCATCATGTCGGCAGACTATTTCTGGATCTATCAGCCGCTATTGAAAATGGTGACGCCGCCAGGCCAGGCCAAGCCGTCGTCATTTCGCGACTACCATGATGCGTCGAAGTGGATTAACCTGGCCGGACTCGTATTGTGTCTCGTTGCTTCGGTGCTCGTGAATTGGCCTCGGCGAGTCCTGGAAAAGCCGAATTGACGAACCCGGTACTCAAATAGTTGTGCGATCATTTTCTCCCCAACTGAAGACAAAAACGCAGATACGACATCCGCGGTTTGTTGCGAAAAAAAAACCGTATTCCGAAGGGGCATCCTGCTATGAACTTTATCGACGCTCATTCGCATGTCTGGACCCCGGACACCAAACGCTATCCGCTTATGGCCGGATTCGATCCGGGAAATATGAAACCGCCGAGCTTTACCACGGACGAATTGAATCAGCAGGCGATCCCCGTTGGCGTTAATCGCGTCGTACTGATACAGATGTCGTTTTACGGCTATGACAACTCGTACATGCTGGATGCCATTGCCAGATCCCCCGCAATGTACCGGGGCGTCGCAGTCATCGATGAAAGCGATGCCGACATCATTGCGACGATGATCGACCTGAAACGCAGAGGTGTTCGCGGGTTCCGGATCACTCCGGGAGATCGATCACCGGAACGATGGCTCTCGTCCGACGGGATGCGCGCGATGTGGGCTTGCGGTGCCGAACAGGGGCTGGCGATGTGCTGCCTGATGGGACCCGACGGACTGCCAGCTCTCGACCGGATGTGCGAATCGAATCGGGATACGCTTGTCGTCATCGATCATATGTGCCGGATCGGTACGACCGGACGGATCGAGCCTGATGATGTGAACACGCTTTGTAACATGGCAAAACACAAGCGTTTGACAGTCAAGGTCTCTGCATTTTATGCACTCGGCCAGAAGCAACCGCCTTACAGTGACCTCGTCCCTCTTGTCAAACGTCTGTACGAAGCATTTGGTCCCGAACGCTTGATGTGGGCTTCCGATTCGCCGTTTCAGGTCGTTGGTGGCCACACGTACAAAGCGTCGATCGATTTGATCCAGTCGAAACTCGACTTTCTGAAGTCGGGAGATATCGATTGGTTACTCAGCAAGACCGCCGAAGCGGTTTTCTTTGCCTGAGTTTTTCGTTTTGACAGGGACTGACGTCCGTTCCTCCCGGTCTGACAACAGGCCTGTTGCGAGTCAGTTAATGTGTCCGGGTATTGCTTTTGATTTAGTCCGAAACCAGGTCGGTGATCGTGATGTTACGACCGGAATGCCGGTAAGAGTTTAGTTCACCCCCCGGTGGGAAAATTTAAAGGGGTCATTCTACTTTTCTAGCCGAGGTGACCTCTTTGCCGCATTGAGGTTTCAAGGCCGAGTTGGTTTGCAGCCTGCTGTTGCCATTCTATCCCTCCGAGCGGCGTTCCTCGTGCGACGCTTTTACGAAGCGATGCAAGTTCGGCTTCGGTTTCGACG
>JANXOO010000824.1 GCA_025353525.1 Schlesneria sp.
CATAAGCCCAGAAGTTGTGCATGATCACGGTGACTGGCACCAGAAACACAAGCAGCGCCACGGCGCCCCATTGTGTGTAGAGGCCCAGCAACACCAGCAGCCCGCCGACGAGTTCCAAGACAATCACCACCGAGAGCAGCGCGTCGACGATGGGCAGCCCCTTGTCGGCCATCATCTTGGCGGTCCCGTCCCAGTCGTTGAGTTTGCCGGCGGCGCTGGCGATGAAAATCAGCGACTGGCTCCAGGAAGTCACCCGGCGCGCCGGGGTCCCCCTTTTTCAACCAGCAGATTTTCCTCTGCCACTCGCCTGACAGCATACCGATCGCGGGTTATACGTTCCACAATTATACGTCATTCTGATCGGCGATGTTGGCAATCGCGGGACTTTGCTGTGTTTCCCCGGTTTTTCAGGCGACCGGCAGGACCGGAAATACCGGCTGAAAAACGGGGACAGGCACCAGGAAGACCTCAAGCCTGACTCCGTTTCTCAGCCAGTCAATTTTCCACTGCTGGTCAATTTTCCACTGCCGGTCAATTTTCCACTGCCGGTTGCATTACGCCATTCACCGTGAATCGTCAGCGGGACCAGCGATTCGATCGGGCCCCAACGCCAATCGATAACTGATCACCGTCCCGATCGCCAGCATGATTAATGTCAGTGGACTTTTATTGTGAAGGTGGGTGGTGAAAAACAGGAAGCTGCCGTCGGCCAAAAACGGTGCATACGTCCACTCGGTTAATATCCCCAGACCGAGTCCCGCAATCCCGCACGCAATTGCAAACGGTTGCGACCGATCCCGGACACCGTATCCGGCCGCCAATCCCAGCATCCCCGCCGGTACGATCAGCGCATAAAAGCCCTGGCGGATGATCCAGTGGAATGCGAAATACCCGGCACAGCCTCCAATCATCGCTGCAATGATACCGAGTATGATTCTGGGTTGCCGAACCGGTTCGCCCATGTTGTTGTGTATTCCTGTGATGTCGCGGCCGGTTTGGTAATCGCCAGAAACCGGAATCAGGCGCAGGGGCTTGTGGAAATGGTGCTTTCAGACGTTCTTGAAAAATCCGGATCTGTTTCGCCATCGATTCCGGCTGCCAGCTATCTGGGCTTGCCGAATCTTGCTCGCCCGCGCGAGGCCCGATATCCGTATTCCGTGGCGAACCAGATTGCGTATTGTTCGCGTTTGTGGCTATTTGTGTTTCGAGTATCGTTGACGTGTCCGACTTCATGAATCAGAACGTTATTGAGGTAAAAGTCGCGAATCGTGTCGGATGTCCAGATCAACTTCCATTCGTCGCCAGTCTGAATCCACCTTCCGCCGAACATCTTCGCTTCGACCAGTTGATCGGGCCTGGGCGGTCGAAGGTACGTTTCGGTCAAACTCTCTTCGATCGGATACAAATAGACGTTCGGCCCCCACTGCATCCCATAAAGTGGAAACAGTTGTCGTTTGCGTGTCATGGAACTCAACTGGACGACTTCGACGCCGCTTACGAGGTGCTCGGGAAGTTCGGCTAATCGCGCTTTGATTTCCTGAACTGTGACGGGATGAAGATACCCCGCACCCGCAGGTTGCACAACGAATTCCGTTTCGACACGCTGCTGCGGCTCGTGCCAGGTTTCGGGAGCCGAAAAGTGCGAGGCACTTTCGTCCTGACGGTGGCGCTGACGATACGCCGCATCGGGGCGGACTGATCGCCCGTGCGTTTGATGAATCGCTCCGCGAATCGATCGTTGCTGATGATGCGACTTTGACATTTCTGGAATGCTTTTGAAACGTTGGCGACTGAATGCTCATCGATCTCGCGACTCCGTTCGCATTCGAAAGCCCACGTTGCGGGTGACATCCCCGACGCGACTCGCATTATCCTACGGATGTCGTGAATCCGCAGGCAATAGTCATCCTCAAGCCATTGCGTATCAACAAGTTAAGGCGATAATCGGCTCGATTAAAGGAACGGGTTTTTGAGCTTGATTTTTGCCAAAAACACCTAACTCACGACCCCTTGGCAGGTTGCGGTGCAATGACTGGGCTCGGGAAGGGACAGGTCGTCGACCGGTGGCCTGTCGTCGTTTGGCAATTTTTTGAAAAACAGTAGAAGAAATCGCCGCGTGGGGCGGTCGGCGTCGAATTTGACGATCGGGAAGTATTCGACCTGCGTCTATGGTCCGATCGCTCCAACCCAATTATTGTCAGAGGGTTGCGTTGCCGGAATGTCGCGTTGCGGACTTTTTTCGGTGGGGGCGAGAAAATTCTGCTGTTTGGGATCGGTCGATGCCAATGCGAAATCCCGATCGCCCTGCGAACCTCCGTTTTCGAAAAAAAACGGGATTTCGCCATTTGAAAGGCTTGATGGCTTCGTCCGATCCGACCAGTTATGTTCCAACCCGGCTGCGCCCGCCGAAAGCATCGAGCGAAAACTGTTCTCGTCAAACCCCTGCTGCACGACTGCTTCTGCAATCTGTGGTTTGATAAACAGGTTTCGACGAAACGCCAGTTCCGCTGACAGATCGGCGGGAAGATTTGAAAACCGGATCCCAGTTTTTGTATCCCGAAATGAATTGTTAGTGATGCGAATCGATTTCAGAAGTGGTTTTCCATCGAACCGCAGACCATCCGTTGTTTTATTGAAAAGACACTCGGTCACATCGATTCCGTAGGGAGATCGGCCATCGATAACGATTCCTGCTGCCATCGGAGTCAGGAACCGGCAGGATTTGATGATGATATTATTAGCATCGTTGCCCGTTCCTTCCTGCAATCGAATTCCCGTTGCCTGCATTCCCGCCGGTTCAAACCTGATTCGCTCGATCAAAAGCTGGTTACTTCCGAAGGCCAGTCCCTGAGCGCCCTTGCACAAGAGGCCGATATTCGAAAACCCGCGGATATCAAGCTGAGTCAATCGCGTTTCGTGCAGGTCGTCGGCCAATTCGACTGCGACAGGCTTTCCGTCGGCTTCAATACGAATATTTTCGATCGTAAAGCGGGAAGCGTTCGTCAACTGGATGACGGGTTCATCACCTTCGGGAGCGATCCTGACTGATCCCTCGCCCCGCAACGTGATTCCTTCCGGCCAGGGTCGAGACCTGCCGTCGATCCGGATTCGTTCTTTGTATTCGCCTTCAGCAATACGGACGACCATGCGATCGGTACTTTGAAGTGTCGGTCGGTATCGTTCGCGAACGGCGGCCAATGCCTCGCGGATCGATTTATACTCCGGGTTCTTGCCACCGACTGAAACTTCGCGCTTTTCCCTTGGAAACGGAATGGACGCGGATTGTTGAGATTTGTCAGGGACAGATGGACCACCGGTGCTAATCAGATACACAATCACCAGCACAATCACGATTCCGATGCTGATCGAACCACCGATTGTCCGTACCGACTTCCTTTTCGAACCAGGAGATTTTTCCTTTCGAGACGAACGTGTTCGCCCCGATTTTGACCGGGAAGCGTTTGCTTTAGGGCGGCTCGACACAGAATCCGGCTTTGTTGGGCGGAAGTTCGGCGTTGCGGATTCTTTTGCTTTCAGAAAATCGAATGCGGGGACCTGATCAGGGTCGACCGATGGCGGTTCTGCCGGCTCGTCCAGGGGATTTTGTTCTGTGATCTCCGGAACCAAAGCCTCTGCCTGAGTCGATTCGTTATCGGGCGTCATTGAATCTGGCGTCGATTGCGTCAGGTCGGAAAAGAACCGGTTCAGCGATCGCTCATCGGGTTCGGTCGAGTCGAAATTCGCAGCTGGAATTTGAAACTCGGGCGATAACTGTTTTGACGTGGAAGGAATCACGGACGCGGACGCGATGTCGGCAGGCAATTTTTCGTCAGCGTACGAGACCGGTTGTGCGACAGGGACGGCCTTGCGCGTGACCGCCGAATCGGCTACTCGCGATCCGTAGACGACGGAATGCGTTGTCCGCCATGCGCTGTCGGCATTCTCGTCGATCCAGCGAAAGAGTGCATTTTCAAGGTCTGCGGCGGAGGCATATCGATCGTCAGGCTTTTTCTCCATCATCGTGCGGACTATTGCGGCGAGCGACAACGGAATATCGGGTCTCAGCGATTCGATGGCAGGAGGCACTTTCACCTGATGCGCCAACAACCGCTGGGCGAGCGTTCCTTCGGTAAACGGCGGTTGTCCGGCGAGTGTGAAATACAGCGTACATCCTAACGCGTAAATGTCCGCTCGCGCATCGACCGTGTGACTGTCGAGTGCCTGTTCCGGGGCGAGATAATCAGCGGTCCCCAGCACCTTTTCGTCGTGCCGGATCGTGAGCGCTTCGTCCCCTTCGTCGACGGTAAAGAAACGTGCCAGTCCCAAATCAAGGATCCTGAGAACTCCGTTCGGATCGACCAGCAGGTTGCCCGGTTTGATGTCGCGATGAACCATTCCGGATTGATGCGCGTGTTCCAGTCCCAAAGCAGCCTGCCTCGAAAATTCGGCGGCGTCCAGGAATGAGGCGAGACCTTTTGCGGGGACCAGATCTTGCAGACTGGTTCCCTCGACATATTCCATCACAAGAAAATGAATCTGTTTGTCGCCATCGGCCTGATGATCGACATCATAAGCGCGGACGATATTGGGGTGATCGAGCGACGCGGCGGCCTGGGCTTCGCGATGAAACCGCTCGAGATACGACGTATCATCGACTCGCCTGGAGGGCAGGACCTTAAGAGCACATCGACGCCGCATCAACAGGTGTTCGGCGAGAAATACAGAGCTCATCCCGCCTTTGCCGAGCAATGACAGAAGTTTGTATTTGCCGAGGAAGAAGCCCCGGTGTTTCCCCTGAAGCAACTTCTCCGTTTGCCAATTTGTCAGCAAATTCGCAGAGACAAGCCGTTCGGCGAGTTGGGTGGCATTGCTGATATCAGAAGATTCGGCGACAAACCGCGACAGCCGCCCGTGCTCCACCAGCCCGCTCTTCCGGACCACTGCAATGAAGGACTCGGTGCTGAGCTTCAGGGACATCTTGTTGCGTTCGACCAAAAGTCGAGAAGAATTGCCTCAAAACAGACGCAGGAATACGGCTTTCACATGACTTGGCGAAATGTGCGGCCGATTCCCGGTATCAGCCTATCAATTGCACGATTCAGATTCCACTCTTGCAGAACTCCAAAAAGCAGAAGGCGTCTCAAGTAAAACCTGAGACGCCTTCCACACCGTTTGGACAAGTGCGGGCCAACGCCTGCCGACGGCGAAATTTTAAGAAAGCAGAATTCGTACCAATCGAATTAAAATCTTTTGGCAATCAACGAAGAATTGGTTCGAGCCCCTCGAACCGGGAGTCCAGGAAATCGGGGACGGTTGAAATTCTGCGAAGCATGACTCCGACTTCATACTGCTAAGCCAATTGCGACTATCAGTTTATGGATCAAAAACTGTAAAGATTCGCCAAAGGCGTGGGTCAGCATGCGCAGCGCGAAGGGGCGTGCGATGCAGCGTTCTGTTTGGCGGGTTGTTCGTTTCGACGAAACG
>JANXOO010000830.1 GCA_025353525.1 Schlesneria sp.
CGATATGTCAAAGTTCTTTGCGTGCCCGACTCGAAAATTCAAGCACGATGCGAGAACGCGACCAACGTGATATGGAAACGTCAGGCAACCCAGAATATCAGAAAAATGAGCCAAATGAGATTCATCGGGATCAAGAAACCAAAGATGGGTGAGTCCTGGTCTGCGTCATTCGCGGCAAGAGTGGTGCCATTCGTGGCCAACCTTATGGCGTTTCCTCTATAAATTACGTCGGAACGCAGATTCACGACGTTGGTGCGCGGGGGAATGTCATGTCGGAACAATTGGTCAATCGAATTTGCAGCGAACTTTCCACACTGGTACTCGTCGATCCGCATACTCATATCAATCCCCATTCGCCGGCTTCAAAAACGCTGGCCGACATTCTGGGGTACCACTACTACACCGAGTTGGCTCATTCGGCAGGGATGCCCAAATCGCAGATCGAAGAACCGGGACTCGACCCCAAAACAAAAGTCGGTCGGTTGGTCGAGGGACTCGTCCATCTCGATAATACGATTCAGGTCAGTTGGCTCGTGGAACTCTGCCGGAAATTCTTCGGATTCAGCGACGATCGAATCACGTCGTCCAATTGGGAATCGCTGTATGACCGGGCCGCCGCCAAAATGGCGGAGCCTGACTGGGAAGACCAATGCCTTGAGATGTCGGGGATCGAGAGAGTTTTTTTGACGAATGATTTTGATGACCCGCTGACCGGTTTCGACACCTCACGGTATATCCCGTGCCTTCGTACCGATGACCTGGTCTTTCATTTCACTAACCCGACCGTTCGGGCTCGTCTGGCGCGCGCGACGGGAATCGAACCAACGAATCCTGCCAGACTGAAGGATGCCATTGGCAAGTTATTCGAGCATTTTTCCAGGCACGGCGTGAAAGCCTGCGCGATCAGTCTGCCGCCGGAATTCACGCCAGTACGTCCTTCAAGTCCGAGTGACATGAACCGCCTGTTTCACGCCGCTTTCATTCAATCGGCTCCGGATTCGACCGATTCCGGAGCGGTCGCCAGTCGCCGGTCAGGACAGGAATTCATCTTCTGGACGATCGCCGAATTCTGTGCTGAATTCAAACTTCCGTTCGATCTGATGATCGGAGTCAACCGGCGAGTTTATCCGGACGGGGTCTTCCAGGGTCAGGATCTGTTCGACCAGCGAGTGTCGCTGATTCAGTATAAGGATCTGTTCAATGCATTCCCGCAGGTGACGTTTCCTGTATCGGTGTTGTCTCATGCGAGTAACCAGGAACTTGTCAGTTATAGCTGGATTTTCCCCAACGTCGTCACGAACGCACACTGGTGGTATTCGAACATTCCGGCCTATATTACGCTCGATACAAAAGCCCGGTTGCAGGCAGTGCCGCGGAACAAGCAGATTGGTTATTACAGCGACATGTACAAGCTCGAATTCGCATGGCCGAAATTCAACATGTATCGGCAATGCCTGTCCCGCGTCCTCGCTCAAGACTTTGTCATCGAACGAGGCTGGAACGAAGATGACGCGCTGTCGTTGGGGCAGCAGGTACTGCGGGGAAACGTCGAGACGATTTTCAATGTGTGAGGGGCCCGAGATCGGGCCGCCGTCCCGGCACGTCGGGGTTGATACTGCTCGCGGTCCAGGCTGAGGCTTCGTTTGTGAGTCTTCTTCCGCGTTCGAAGCGGACTACGGCAATTTCCAGGTGTCGCTGGATTTCTTAATGGCCTCAAACCCGACCGCGCGTGGTTTAACCGTTGGATTTTGTCACTGCGGAACGGGAATCGAGTCTGAGAACTGAATTCCGAACGCAACATTTCATTTCCCTCGCTTCCGGCCCGATTTCTCGTCATAATCCGGTTTTCTTCGAAATATTCAGGACTTCACGATGGCGCAATTAATTCTACTTCTCGACGGCGAAGCAACGGCTTTTGAGCTGACTGCCAGCGAAACGGTGATCGGACGGCATCCCGAATGTACCGTTCAGGTCAATTCCAACATGGTTTCGCGAAAGCATGCGCGCGTCCTGAAACGCAATGACGAATTTCTTGTCGAGGACATGGGCAGCGGTAATGGAACGTTCGTAAACGGCAAGAAAATCGAAGGCGCGACGCCCCTTCAACACGAAGACCGCATTAAAATGGGGCCGATCCTGCTGCGGTTCGAGTGCCCCGTCGCCGCAGGTCAACGAGTCGTCCCGCTGCGTCCAACTCCGTCCCGGGCGTCGTCGGCGCCCGCCAGCGGTCCGACGATGATGTTCGAACTCGAAGACGACGACGAAACGACGATGATGACCGGAAAAGCGATGGGGTTCGGTAACCTCGACGTTCAGCCGGAAGCGAAATTGAAGGGCGTGCTCGAAATCAGCAAGGCACTCGCGGGGACCGTTGACCTCGATTCGCTGTTGCCAAAAATTCTGGATACTTTGTTCAGGATATTCCCTCATGCTGATCGCGGTTGTGTGCTTTTGAAGGACGATTCCGTCGGCAAGATGGTTCCCCGCGCGATGAAACATCGGCGCGCGACCGACGACGACACAGTCAAACTGAGTCGCACGATTCTCAAAACGGTACTCGAACAGAAGACCGGAATTCTGTCGTCCGATGCGGCGAACGATTCGCGATTTCAGGCCAGTGAGTCGATCGCGAATCTGACGATTCGATCGATGATGTGTGTGCCGATGCTAAGCCTGAATGGCGAGCCGATGGGCGTGATCAACATCGATACGCAGAACGCATTCAATCAGTTCCGTGCCGACGATCTCGATCTGTTGATGGCCGTGGCCGGTCAGGCGGCGATGTGTTATGAGCAGGCCAAACTTCTGGTCACGGCACTGGAAAAGCAGAAGCAGGACAAGGAGATGGATATTGCGATGGGCGTGCAGCGGTCGATGCTGCCGACGACGATGCCGGTCGCCGAGGGTTGGGAGTTTTTCGCATCGTACGATACGGCTCAGGCGGTCGGCGGCGACTATTACGATGCATTCTTTCTCGAAGGGGGCACGAAAGTTTGCCTTGCGTTTGGGGATGTTGCGGGGAAAGGCGTTCCCGCGTCGCTGGTGATGTCGCGGATCGCCACTGTGGTGACAAACGTAATGACGTTCGTGGGCGATGTTCGCGAGGCGATCAACCGGATCAACAATCAAATGTGTCGGCGCGCCGTCGAAGGACGGTTCGTAACATTTGTACTCTGTGTGATCGACTTGAAGTCGGGTGAAATGACAATCGGAATTGCCGGGCATATGCCAATCATGATCCGTAAAATCGACGGAACGATCATCGAATTCGGCGATGAAATCGTAGGTGTTCCGATCGGTGTGATGGACGATTTTCCTTACGATATCACAGTCCGTACGATCGAACCCGGCGAGACGTGCGTGATCTATACCGACGGCGTTAGTGAAGCAATGAATCCTGGAAATGATCTGTACGGCGTCGACCGGCTACGCGAACTGATGAAATTGAGCAAGGGCGGCCACGCCGATGCGCTCGGAAAAGTCATCCTGGGCGATGTCCGCAAATTTGCGAACGGTCGTGAACAAAATGACGACATCACGATCATGGTCTTCGGTCGAAAATGATCTGGACTGCGAACATTTCACTCGTCCACAGATGCCCTTGAAGCACCAAGGACGGTCATTGTCCGGGCGTCCTGAACGTATGCGATGATTTTGGTGGTTTCGATCTTCATCCCTTTGGGGAGTTGAAAGTCAGTTTCGGCGGACGATTTTCCTGCCAGTTCAATCGTTCTGAAGACTCGAACAACATTGGCGTGCATTAGTTTCGCTCCGGCGTTTTCGCCCCGTTTCACGTCCGATTGGGCTTTTTCCTCGACGATGGCGATATTCAGCAGACTCTGGTGAGGCGCCGAAACGTCGTATTTGACGGTCAGGTTTCCTGAACCGGTCGTACTTGCTGACACGGAGACGATCGCTGTCGACTGGAAGTCCAGAGCCGCTTCGATCGCCTTCGTTGCTGTATTGCGATTCGAGCCGACGAATTCAATCCGCCCGTTCACGATCATCTGCGGCGTATACAGTCGGTCAAGTTCCAGTGTCTTCGCGTAGAGCTGCTGGCGAATAGTATAAGCTTTGTCGGCAAACCGGTCTTTCCATCCGAGTTTGTCCCAATAGTCAACGTGAAACGAGAGTGGATAAATCTCGCTGCCGTCGATCGCCTGTTTGTCGGCCAATTCCACGAGTGCCCTGTCAGCCGACGGGCAACTGCTGCAACCTTCCGAAGTGAAGAGCTCAATCACCGCAACACCTGCCGACTTTTCAGCCGAGGCGTGTTGCGGCTTATTGTTCCGGTTGGTTCGCTTCGGCTCTGCTGCGATTAATCCGATCCAGGTCGACAATCCAACCCCGATGCCGACGAGCAGTACGAACCAGTGATTGCGTGACATTTTCTGTCTCCGTTTGACACATAAAGACATGCGTTGTGTCTGATTCGATGCCGCAAGTGTGCCCAAGGTTACAGTTTTACTAAGGGAAGTCAAAGCAAATGAATGAATATTGCTCGCGATAGCTACATCGCACCGTCCGACGCTGAAGGCGTCACAGAGAGTAGCCGGGGGGCAGAGCAAAGCGTCGACTCCCGGTCACCAATCCTCCTCATCTGTTCGCACCTCGAAGAGGTGCCAGAGCCAAACGGTCGGATGCCGTTCGACGAGACGAGATCGCGACCCACATGGCGGCTTTTCTCCGCTCTGTCGGTGGTCGTGATTCATGCATTGTTCAATGCTACGATGCTCGTTCTGCAGTTGCTGAATCCAAATGAGCCACCGTAGGTTATGCTTTAGCATATCGAAAACCGCCGCCAGCCATTCGTCGGCATATCGAAAGCACTTGAATGTCAAGCACATCGAAAGCCGCAGAGGATGGGGATTTTTGTGAGTGGTAACTCGTAT
>JANXOO010000846.1 GCA_025353525.1 Schlesneria sp.
CCGCAGAGGCCTGAGTGGCAGCAGGATCTGTCGAGACGGTCACGTCCGCCGCACGCAGTGCCCGGTAGCTGTTCGCGATCAAAGTCGGCACCCGGTCTCCTTCGCCCGACAACCACATCGGATGGGGTGCAACGAGCGCCAGCAAGCCCGGTACATCCCCGTATTTAACAGCACCCGGTACGAGCATCGGATCATATGCCCCTGTGATCGACGCGAACCGGTAACCACTGGTTCCGATTGCCACCTTGTTGACAGCATCGCCCGCCTGAAATGCGGCTGCCGCAGCGATCGGACCAGCGACACGGCCTAGTCCGATCACGTGGACGCCAGCGGGTTCATATTTGCTGAATCGGCAAAAGGCAATCGTCGTCAAGACATCGTGAACGCGCTGTGAAAACAGCGGGTGGTTGTACCCCAAAGTGTAACCGACGAATTCGCGCGGGCCGGGAACTTTTCTGGCATGCGTCAATGGTTGGCCATCTGCCAGAAACTCACCTTGATACAACAGATCGGGAATCGCAACGGCAACGCCTGCATCGAGCAATTTCCGGACATCGGGATTTGGCTTCCCGTCGTTTGTGAGAAGCGACGCTTTTCCGTCATCGGTGATCCAGACGACAACATGCTTGTTCCACGTCTTCGGCAAGAAAAACAGGACCGGGATTTCTTCGCTGTGTTTCGTCAATCTGATCACGCTGCGAAATGCGATCATCGTATCGAATTCGGTTTTGTCCTTGTTCTCTTGTGAGAAGTCGTCCTTACCCGGAAGTTTGCGACCGATCATGACGTCCCACGCTCCGCCGATGACATCACGATACTTGTTCATTGAATCGCCATCGGTCGGGGCGAGCGACGCGAACTGACGAGCCTGGTCCGCTGCAAAACCACGAACAATCCGCAATTCGTTGTCGACCGACGATTCGGGCGCCGGATACGTTTTGCTCCACACTGTCGCTTCGTCTATTGACAGAGGTACGAAATCGCGTTCGACGATCGGTCCGGTTTGACCGAGCTTCAGGTGCCGGTTGAAAAAATCGTACATGGCCAGTCGGCTGGGCTGGTTGTAGTTGTGCGGAAACGGACGATATTTTCCTTCGATATTTTCGGGAAAGCCCAACATCCTGTAGTGCTGCTTCAGTTCGGGAAGCCCCTTCGTTTCCAGTTCTTTCGTCCAGTCGTCTGCTGCCGTCATTCCCAGTGGACGCGGTGCGAGCAGCGCGGCCATTTCGATGTTGCCGGTATTCACCCGCAGGTAACTCGCATTCTCACAAGTACAACCGCCTTGCATTGATGTTGAAACCATGACGGCCGGAAAGAATGCGGAGGGTCTTGCATCAACGCAGCCCAAAACAAAAGTCTGAGTCCCGCCCCCGCTGGCTCCGGTGACACCAATGCGATCAGGGTCGACGTCATCCATAGAACTGATCCAGTCCAGGGCTCGCACCGAATTCCAGGTCTGCAAGCCGACGATATTCAGGCACCTCAGTTCCGACTGGGCGCTGAACATACCCCAGTGATCGGGACTGCTCAATTCGTCGCGCTGCTTCGCGAAGCCATGAGCCAGTTCGTGACTGAGCGATCGCCCGTCGGCATAACCCAGCATGTCGTACAGAAAGACAAGGCAACCCATCCGGGCCAGCTGGACGCAGCGGGCCTGCAGCGGAAATTGTCCGCCGGGAAGCGATTCGGCCTTCGATTCCAGTTCCTGTTTGAACTGAGCCTCGGTATGTTCATAAAATCGACCGTTTGCCCAGTGCCCGTGTGGGCAAAGCACCGCCGGATACTTTCCAGTCGGCTTCGCTTTCGGACGATAGAAGCTGCCCGTGCAATACAGACCATCACCGGTTTGCAGAATGACGCGCTCGACCGTGTAATCGTCTCGGTCGACCTTGCCGTGGACGACAGCATTCAATGGCTGTTTTGTCGGAGACGGCC
>JANXOO010000859.1 GCA_025353525.1 Schlesneria sp.
CGGCGAAATTGTTGACGAACCGTTATTGGCTGCCGCAGTTCCTCGCGATTCGTTCGTTAACGACTTCGTCGCAACCTGGCGCGGCGCAACGACGACGCTGCCAACACTGGCTCATGTGGCCGACGTGATACGGTTGATCAAAGCGATTGAAGAGTCGCAAACAGTCGGCAAATCGTGCATCTTGTAGTTGACGGATTCCAGGACATTTCCTTTCTTCCGATTGACACCCTGTCCCGCAGAAAATATACACTGCTTGCTTGCGGCTTTGATTAAGGCACTTGTCGAAAGCCGATTCCCGCGAAGTACGCGTGGGATAACTGCTGGCGTACCGGGTTTCGGTGTAAGTCCGCGTGCTGCCGATTCGCCAATTAAAGCCGCGCGAATCGACGTTAGCTCGTCAGCTTGAGATCCGGGGTTGGTTTCAGACAACTGTCTGACCCACCTCCGATCCCGCGCTGGAGGATCGCTTGTTTGAACCTTTCGCGTTGGGGAGTTTCATGTCTGAAACGTTCGGTGGTTCCACCCTGGAATCGACTCTTGCGGCGTGCGAGCAAACACTCGATTACCGGTTTCGGGATCGAACATTGTTGCTCAGATGCCTGACTCATTCGTCAATCGCCCGAACCCGGTTCGATTCCAACGAGCGGCTCGAATTCCTTGGTGACGCAATCCTGGGCACGGTTGTCTGCGAATTGCTGTTCCATCGCTTCCCGGAAAAGACCGAAGGCGAATTAACCCGAATCAAGTCGGTTGTCGTCAGCCGAACGACATGCGCAAAGTTGAGTGCTGATCTGCGGTTGGTTGAGTTCCTGCAGCTTGGCAAGGGCCTGTCCGACTTCGAAAAAATTCCGCTTTCAATTCAAGCGGCGGTATTCGAATCGATCGTTGCAGGGCTATATCTGGATGGCGGAATGGATGTCGTCAGACCGTTTCTGATTCGGTTGCTCGATCCGGAAATCGATCGCACCGTCGATTCAACCCACGGAAGAAACTTCAAAAGCCTTCTTCAGCAACTGGTACAAAAGAATCAGCGTGGAACGCCGAACTACCGACTGGTCGAAGAATGCGGGCCAGACCATTTGAAATGCTTCAAGATTGCCGCTGTTGTGGGAAACAACGAGTATCCGCCTGCCTGGGGCCCGAACAAGAAAGAAGCTGAACAGCGAGCCGCCGAGAATGCGTGGTGCCTGCTTCAGGGCGAATCGGCACCGTTCGTCGCCGATATCGATTCCCCTGTTGCTGAAGAAGGTTCCGCGAGTATCCTGTGACGACAAATCCATTAACCGCCCGGCGGTAGAGAATTTACCGGCTGAATACGGGGACTGGCTCCAGATCTTTCTGGTGCCTGCCCCCCTGTTCAGCCGCCCTTGTCTTTCATTCGGCAGTCAATTTGAGGATCGAAACGTGGGCGATGAACCAGCCAAAAAAAACGATTGGGCCATTTCGTTTCTCGGTCGGTTGTGCTTGATCGGCTGGGTCTGCGCAATTTTGTATGAGGCATTCGACTTCCTGAAGCCGGTCCGGCAATTATGCCTGTTGTTCGGACCGTGGGCCTGCGCGATTACGATCGTCAACGGTCTGTTCCTGTTTGTGTCTCGCCGGAAAGTGCTGATTCTGGTCCTGGTCCTGCTTGCGATTCCACCCGGTTGCTTGTTCGGCATCGTACTGAAAAATATAGCGATCGAGAAAAAATGGATCGAATTTGGAGACAGCAAAGCCGACAGTAAAGTCGATAGTCAACCTGCAACCGTCGCAGAGCCGGCAGAAGAAACGGTGCCACGAAAATTCACCCGCTGACCGGCTGTCTGGCGGGGTCGCGAGCGGGTTGATCTGTTTTGCGCTTCATGTTGTTGCCGCGATCGGATACAATGAAGCGCGGCAGGTCGTCCATAAACCGATGGTAGTGACTTTCATGTGGCTCGTCCGACTTTGTTCGATCGCAGCTTTGATGGTGGCATTAGTGCTGCCGCCAGGATCGTTTCGCGATTGTTGCTGCGTACGCCACACCGCTGCGGTGCGGTTTTCAGCGCCGCCGGATTCGGCCGCAACCCCGGTTCGGGCATGCTGCAAGGCAAGGGCCAAAGCAACCGCGATGGGATTAAAGTGCGCGGTGACTGCGGTCAAGGCGAATCAATCTGCGGTCAAGGCGAATCAATCTGCTGGCAGTCCGTCCATCAATCCGCCTCTCTGCCGGTGTCGAGTATCGGTCGTAGCCACGACGATCATCGAGAAAACGCCCCGGATCAGAATCAGTTCGGACCAGTCGTTCGATGGAAATCTGTTGCCAGCGACGTTTGCTGTCTGGTTTGCATCGAACGTGGATACAACCTCAAAACGGGCACAAAGTCCTCACTTTCCGGAACTGCCACTCCGAAAAACTCTCTGCCGGTGGCTGATTTGATTTCGCCAGAGTCTGCAGAGTCTCGTTTCTCTCCGCAGTAATGTCCGTTCGGGAAATCTCACCAGAGACTGTTCTCCCTGCGGAATTGTTTCAGTTCAATCTCGCGGAACCTGTATCGGTTTCCGAGTCTGTTGATGCAGGTCATTGTGTTCAGGATCTGCCTGCTGGTTTGTTCGATTTCAAAATGAAAGGTTTTTCCATGTCGATTCGTAAGGTCAGTGTATTGGTTTGTGCCGTTTTGGCGATCGGGTTCATGGTCTGTACTGCCGAAGAAAAGGCCAAATTCAAGGCAACTTGCCCGGTTGGCAACAAGGACGCCGTTGAAGACAAGACCGCCGATTACAAGGGTGCCAAGGTTTACTTCTGCTGTGGAAACTGTTCCGCCGCGTTCGCTAAGGATACGGCCAAGTTTGCCGCCAAGGCCAATCAGCAACTCGTGGCAACGGGACAAGCCACCCAGGTGAAATGCCCTCTGTCAGGTGGAAAGCTGAATCCCGACGCCAACGCTGAAATCGGCGGCGTGAAAGTCGGCTTCTGCTGCAACAACTGCAAAGCCAAAGTGGAAGAAGCCAAGGGTGACGCCCAGGTCGAACTCGCCTTTAAAG
>JANXOO010000878.1 GCA_025353525.1 Schlesneria sp.
CGTCCCCTCGTGGCGGAGCGTCCCTCGGTGCAGCAGTCCCAGGCGATCGCAGATCTGCGACGCTTCGTCCAATCGGTGCGTCGACACGACGACAGCCTTTCCTAGCGAACGAAGGTGGCCGATGTACTGAAAAATCACATGGGTACCGACCACATCCAGGCCGCGTGTCGGTTCGTCGAGCAACATGATGGGCGGGTCATGCATCAAAGCGCGTGCGAGCGTGACGCGTTGCTTCTGCCCGGTACTCAATGTCGAACAACGCTGATCGATAAATCGGCCCAGGTCGAGCAATTCAATCAGAGAATCGAGTCGCTCGCGGGCCACAGAAGGCTTGACGCTGTAGAGATCAGCGAAAAAGAGCAACATTTCGCGAGGACTGAGCCATTGGTACAAACCGGCACTCGCCGAAACCAGTCCAATTCGCCGTTTGACCTCGTCCGGAAATTCCGAAACGTGGAATCCATCGACGACGGCATCGCCACTCGTCGGTTGCAACAGCCCAAGAATCATCCGCAAGGTGGTCGTTTTTCCGGCACCGTTCGGGCCAAGAAGGCCATAAACTTCGCCCGCCCGAACTGCAAACGACAACCGATCGACGGCAATGAGCGTATTGCCTCCGGAAGTGAATTGTCGAGAGATTTCGTCAACGGTGATCATCAGAGGTCCGCAGAAACCATACCACAGCGATTACGATTTGAAGGGCGATGATAACGAGACCGCGCGAAAGTGGCGAATCACCCCGCAACGATCACCCCGAGCGGATTCGGAATTGGCGGGATCAAAGGGCGAGTTGACCTGCCCGGAAGTCAAGTTGGCGAACTCACCGCGTGAGCCAATCCAGTTACATGGCGTTTCCACGTTCCCGACAAATTCGGAATCCGCCCCATTGTGTCTGATTCGGTCGTCGTGCGTTACGCTCAATGTCGGGTTTCGAACGTCACCGAGCCACAGACGGCTTGAATTGCGAAAAACGTCAACGAGACGCTCTGCCCCCGTCTCCTGAGGAACATCAATATTCCTTCCCGACAAGTACTCCGCGAAGTGCGGAGGAACGACTGTCTGTGATCCCATCGCGATCAAACAGAGAACGACGGGGATTCGGAGGCATTCTGCCGGGCAAGTCGCTACGATTTCACCTTCGATCGATGCACGACCGCTGACTGTGAACACCGCATCGATCCGGAAGTCGGGCGTAAGATCACAGGACGACCGCATGTCCTTTAATTCTGAATTGACGGAGATTTAGACCTTGTCGAAATATGTTCTCTCGCAGTTAATGATCACGTCGATTGTTGTTTGCATGACATGGTCTGTGCGCGTTTTTGCGGGACCGCCAGTGGCACCGACAGACCCTCTCACGCCCGAAGAACAGCGGACCAAATTCAAACTTCCGCCCGGGTTTGAGATTCAATTGGTCGCGGCTGAGCCCGATATTCAAAAGCCGATGAATCTGGCCTTTGATGGCCGGGGGCGATTGTGGGTGACGCATTCGATTGAATACCCGTTTGCCGCAGCAGATTCGAACCTGTCAAAAGACGGGCTGACGGTATTGGACGGAATCGGTGCCGATGGTCGAGCGACTAAAGTGACAAAATTCGCTGACAAATTGAATATCCCGATCGGAGTTCTGCCGATGCCAGGTGAGCGTGAAGCGATCGTCTGGTCGATCCCGAACCTCTGGAAGTTGACCGACACCGACGGGGACGGATCGGCTGACAAACGCGAAATACTTTATGGACCGTTCGACTTTGCTGACACACACGGCAATCAGAATTCGATCCGGTTGGGACTCGATGGATGGGTCTATGCATGTCATGGATTTCGGAACGATTCGAAGATCAGGCGCAAGGGCGAGGGACCTGTCGTTCTTGAAATGCAATCGGGTAACACATACCGCTTTCGGCCCGACGGTTCAGCAATTGAGCAGATCTCGTGGGGGCAAGTCAATCCGTTCGGCATGTGCGTCGATTCGCGAGGCGACTACTTTAACGCCGACTGCCATTCCAAACCAATCACCATGCTGCTGCGTGGCGGGTATTACGACAGTTTTGGCAAGCCGCACGATGGATTGGGGTTTGCCCCGATTTCGACATCGAACGATCACGGGTCAACCGGGATCGCAGGCATTGTAGCCTATGCGTCGAATCACTTTCCCCGCGAGTATTCCGGTTCGATGTTCGTCGGCAACGTCGTGACGAACATCGTTCATCGTGATCGGCCTCAATGGCGGGGCTCCTCTCCATGGATCGAGCAGCCGGAAGATTTCCTCACTTGTGACGACTGGTGGTTCCACCCTGTCGATTTGCAACTCGGCCCCGACGGAGCGCTCTATATTTGCGATTTTTACAATTCGATCATCGGTCACTATGAAGTCGACCTGAAGCATCCCCTGCGCGACCGTCACCGCGGGCGAATCTGGCGAGTCGTCTATACCGGCGAGAAGGGAACCACGTCGCACGCAGTGCCGAACCTGACTCAAATGCCGATCGACGAGTTACTCGACCGTTTGTCTGATAGCAATACGACAATCCGACACTTCGCAAGCTTCGACCTCGAAAAGCGATTCGGCAAGGCTGCATTCGATCGGGCTCGAAAACGACTGATCGAGCCTGACCCGGTCGACGCTGATCAGCTGGCGCGTCATGCTGACCGGCGTGTGCAGATTCTGTGGATGTTATGGCGCAATCAGCAACTGGATGAGGCGTTGACCGGGCGACTGGCATCGGACTCGCAGGCCATCGTCCGTATTCATCTGATCAAGGCATTGGGTGAGACTGTTCGCTGGAACGACAATCAGGCGGAAATTGTTCGGCGCGCGACTCGTGACGCTGATCCGTTTGTGCGACGTGCGGCCGCCACGGCTTTGGGATTGCATCCCGATGCGGCAAACCTCAAGCCGCTTGTTCAATTATGGAAATCGACTGACGCGGATGATGTCCAATTGATTCATTCCGCCAGAATCGCACTCAGAAATCAGCTCCGCGTGTCAGATGTGGTCGATCAAATTGGCGCAGCACGACTCTCACGCGACGAACTCGATCATGTGGCGGAGATTGCCTTGGCCGTTCCTGGCGAAGCCGCTGCCTGGTTCACTTTCAATTACGTTCGCGAACACGAGGTGACACCATCGATCCTCGACAAGAGTCTGACGCACGTTGCAAAAAATGTCCGGCCCGAGCGACTTGACGATGTTGTCGAATACATACAACGCACCGTTCCACGCGACATCAATCGGCAGTCTTCGTTGTTTCACTCGATCTTTAGCGGCCTGACGCAACGAGGTGGCAAACTGTCTGCCGATTCTGCGCTCGGACGTTGGGCGATGGAACTCACGGCCGCGAGGCTGAACCCCGACCGATTAAAGTCGGTCCCATGGACGAATATCGCCGCCGGAACAGCACCGACTGCCTCTCCGTGGGGAATCAGCCATCGTGGCTCAACTGATGGCAACGCGGACGCACTGTTCTTCGACAGCCTTTCCAATGGTGAGCAACTGACGGGAACGCTGCGTTCTGCTCCTTTCACCATTCCCGATCAATTGACGTTCTGGATGTGCGGTCACAATGGAATGCCCGGTACAGAATTTCTCCTTCGGAATTTCGTTCGGCTGACGCTGGTCGAAAACGGTGAAGTGGTGGCGTCAGCCAATCCCCCGCGAAACGATGTCGCTCAGGCATATACGTGGAATCTGAAGCAATGGTCGGGAAAGCAGGGCCGATTCGAAGCGGTCGATGGAGATACGGCGACGGCTTATGCCTGGTTGGCTGTCGGACGCTTCGAACCTCAGGTTGTGGCCGCCCCGGTGGCTGACTTCGCCTTCAGCGATGCCACGCTGGCGACGTTTATCCGAGTCGCCGATCAGCTTCGACTAGTGACGCTGGCCCCTCCGATCATCGAACTGCTGAATGATGCGAGCATTGAATTGACGACTCGCATGGCAGCGGCACAGTCTGGACTGAATCTTGAGCCGGCCGCTGCAATTGCCGGGCTGACCGGGATCATTCAGAGTTCGACGGAGTCGACCGCATTACGAACATATGCGGCTCAATTGCTCGGCTCTGTCAATTCAGAGACCTCTCGGGATTCACTCGCAACCGCACTACGAAATGCACCGGCACCGCTGCAACAGCCGATCGCACTGGCAATGGCGGGAACGCGCGAGGGGGGCGAATTACTGTTCTCGCTGATCGCCAGTGGCCGAGCATCTGCACGGTTACTACAGGACAAACCGGTGCTGGACAGGTTGTCGAGCGTTCCGATCGATGATCGTGACCTGAAGATTCGGGAGCTAACGATCGGGCTTCCGGCCGCTGACGATCGGTTAAAGCAAACAATCGCCAGGTTTGCATCGGATTTTGCGAATTCGGGTGCGAGTCCCGAAGCCGGAGCCGCCGTTTTCAAAAAAGCGTGCGTCGCCTGCCACAGAATCAGCGATGCAGGTGGAAAAGTCGGACCGCAACTTGACGGTGTGGGCAATCGTGGCCTGGAACGTTTGCTTGAGGATGTTCTCGATCCAAACCGGAATGTCGACGCCGCGTTTCGTGCGACGATCATCGAAAGAAAGAACGGCCTGGTCATATCGGGGCTCAAGCTGCGCGATGAGGGGACGACATTGATTCTTGGCGACAGTCAGGGGAAAGAGGTGCAGATTCCAAACGATGAGATCGAGGAACTTCGGCTTTCAAACCTCTCGCCGATGCCATCCAATTTTGCCGAGCAACTGACGGAAGCTGACCTGAAAGCACTTATGACATTCCTGCTTGGTCAGCGTCGTCCTCCGGCGCAGCCCGTCGAGAAATGAATCGAAGAACCGAAACCTCAAAGTGACCCGAGCGGCACGCATCGGGATTTTTTACTTCTTCTTCACACTTCGCTCATTACTTCTTCCGATCCGCCGCCATTTTCAAATACCGCCGTGTCGTGACGCGGACGATCCATTCCCCGATCGTGGGGAATGCCTGGCAAAGGACGAAGACGGGTCGCAATGCCGGAAAATTGACGATCAATTCAGGCCGATTGTTTCGAATCGATTTGACAACCGCTCGTGCGACTGCCTCGGCTGATGTCGATCCGAGATACCACGGAGTGCCGCGACCAGCTCTTTTCTTGACGATTTCGTAAACGCCGCCGTCGGTTGCGAATCCCGGACAGATTGCCGATGCGCTGACGCCGGTCTTGTGCAATTCGACGCGCAACGATTGCGTCATTGCGATCATCCCGGCTTTCGATGCCCCGTAGGCTGCACCGAATGCTGGCCCCGACTTTCCGGCGGTCGACGCCATATTGACGATGTGACCTCGACCGGCCTTAAGCATCGATGGAAGCACAAAACGCGCCAGCAACAGCGCTGAGATGAGATTGACCTGAATCGTGCGGACGATCTCCTGTGGCTCGATCACATCGAACGGACAAAACGCTTCGATTCCGGCGTTGTTGACCAATACGTCAATCACTCCGAATTCTGCCAACGCCGTATCGACGAGCGACTTCAGTTGCGCTTCGTCCGCGACATCGGTCGGTACGACGAGGGCTCGAATTCCCAGCGACCGCAGTTCGGTCGCCAGTTCGTCGAGCAATTCGCGCGAACGTGCCGCCAGCACCAGATTCATTCCTTCGCGAGCCAATCCCTTTGCGACCGCGAGACCCAGTCCCCGCGAAGCTCCCGTAATCAGCGCCGTTCGTCCTCGAAGTTCTTTCACGCAGAGTGTCCTTTTGCTGTGTCTGTGTTTTGCGGGTTCTCCGCACCGTCACCGTCGGCCGGCACGACAAGTTTCTTTAATTCGTCGGCGATGTCACCATTCAGTACCGATTCCATCTCGATCAGGCAATCGGCGACGAACGAGCCATCCATCAGGCGGTGGTCGTACAACATCGTCACGCGACATCGGAGATGTTCGTCGAGAGGTCCGTAAGTCAGATTGCTGGTCAAATACCCAGGCGGGTCCTGAATGGTGACCCCCTTTCCGGCCAACGTCGTGAGAAAGTACGTCCCTGATCGATGTGCCTTTGCTGAGAGCGTGATATTCAGATTCCACCACCATAGAAGGCGTCGTAAAAATGTCGGTAGTGCGCTCAGTTGCCATTGCTGCCGAAAGATTTTTGGAACGGGCTCCGTCAGATAGCGATCGAGCTTCGATTGCAAAGCCGGTAACGGCATTTGTTCGGGCCGCTCGAAGCGTGAGAGCAGGACCCAGGGCTCGTCGTTGTGAATCCGATGAGTGGCCATCATCGCCACGTTATCAGAATGCTGGTAGATATGAGGCCACGGCCAGAATTGGTACGACTGTCGTAACACCGGACGCCGCGCGGCGACGATCGCGAAGGCCTTGATAAACAGCAACGACCAGGAAATGCGGTTCCGTAATCGGGTCCGCAGACTGGCCACATGTGCCAGATCGAACTGGCGGTCATGTGCGCAGACTTCGATCTTGCGATGAAAGTGCAAAACATCGATTGTCAATCGCCGACTTCGCGGAATAAGCATTCTTCCTGACGGTCTGTCGATGGTCATATGTCCCCTGTCACGTGCAAAGCCCGCCGTTCAATGGCAGGGCGAGGCGTTCCATCCTGTTCATGAATCTCAAACGTTGGCAGAACATGCACGGAAGAAGCGAAAATGACAAGACCAAAGCCAGAAGCTCCCATCGTCCTCATTTGTGCTATTCGAATATCGGCGATCATCATTTTTCGCCGAGTGCAGGCAGTCGCAACAGTATCATCACATGGCATCCGGCGCAAACCAAAACCAAAGGAGCCGCGAACAGCCCTGGTAACTCATAAACTTGGGCAAAGCCGAAACGAATGTTTAAGTGTTGGATGCACACCGTCAGAAAAATAAATGAACCCATTGTCAATGCGATTGCCATTGCCAGTGCTCCCCATCGCAAATAGAGTGAAAACAATGCCGTCAAATGAATTGCCAGCACCAAATGTACGACGGAAAAGACAGCAAACCAAGGATCCCGTGGGTTCATATTGAGTTCATGCCACGTGATCGTTGAATCGGTTAACAGAAAAAATGCGGTGAAAATTGCAATCATGCCGGGAATCAGGCCGGTCAGGCAACCTCCGATTTTTGAATAGACAAGATCCGGAACGGAATGCGGCAGCATTAACAGCGCGGACAGTGTTTGATCGCGAGTTTCGTCGTTGAAGACTCGCGATGCACACATCATGCAATCGACCGTAAAGAGCGGCAAGACGAACAACTGGTAGCCATAGGCGACATCGCGCCAACTCCCGTGCCACCTCAAATCGTTGTGCCAGGGATTTGTCACATAACAAGTGAACCAATAGAGCCCGATGTACAATCCGCATCGGGACAGGATTCCAAACCACCCGCCAGC
>JANXOO010000912.1 GCA_025353525.1 Schlesneria sp.
CCAACGGTGGCGGCGATTCAGTCGGGCCTGGCAACATCAGCCAATGTCACGGCAGCACAAACAGCGATCATCACTGCGGTTGGTGCTCCGTTGCAGGCGAGCGGTTACACGACCCCGCCGACGGTGGCGGCGATTCAGTCGGGCCTGGCCACATCAGCCAATGTCACGGCAGCGCAGACAGCCATCATTACAGCGGTTGGTGCTCCCTTGCAGACGAGCGGTTACACGGCCCCGCCAACGGTGGCCGCAATTCAGTCAGGCCTGGCAACATCAGTCAATGTCACGGCAGCGCAGTCAGCGATCATCACTGCGGTTGGTGCTCCCTTGCAGGCGAGCGGTTACACGGCCCCGCCAACGGTGGCCGCAATTCAGTCGGGACTGGCCACATCGGCGAACGTCACGACAGCACAGTCGGCGATCATCACGGCAGTTGGCAGTCCGCTTCAAGTGAGTAGCTACACGGCACCGACAACTCCTCCGACAGTCGTGCAAATCCGACAGGAAATCGATTCGAATTCAACCCGACTCGCCAGTGCAGCGACGGCGGCAGGTGTCATTGCGGCAACCAACTCCGTGCTGTTCGCGGTGGGATCTCCCCTTCAGGCGAGCAGCTATACAGTTCCGCCAACAGTTGCTGCGATTCAGTCAGGACTGGCCACGTCTGCCAACCTCACTGCGGCTCAGGCAGCGATCATTTCTGCCGTTGGCTCGCCGCTGCAAGCGGGTAGTTATGTAGCTCCACCGACACCTGCTGCGATCGCTGCGACGACTGCTGACGTTTTATTCGTTGATGGAGCCGCAAACCGGCTGAAAGTAAACACCGATCACTCCGTCGCATCGTCGGGGCCTGGTGCAGCGATCGTCAATTACATCACCGTTCCTGCGGCGGTGGCTGCCGCATCCGGGGATCCTGCCGTCATTACATGTCTACGCGGCGACACCTTGCGGGTTGCGTTGCCACCGATGGGTGACGTGTCCGGTCGCACGAAACTGGTCATGACGGCAAAGGCCTGCACGTCGGATTCAGACGATCAGGCTGTCTTTCAAGTGATCGAGAACATCGGATTGGCACGTCTGAACGGCAGCGGTCTCGTCACGCCTGCAGCCGCGCACCTGACAGTGACGAATCAGTCAACGGGAGCTGCGACAGTCGAAATCGACGCGAGCGTTACGGCGGTCCTTGCCGTGCGAGACCTCGAATGGGATGTCCAGGCAATTCTGCCGACGGGAATCACAACACCGATCAACGGGATCGTTTCAATCGTGGCCGATGTCACCCGGTCGGTCATATGACACGACAAAGGAGTCTCCCGATGTCCGATGCCCGCCAGATCGAACGCAGCTCACGCGCGACAGTGGCTTCGAAAGCACCGCTACCGGAATCGCTCAGGCCACAAGCCGGCCCTCAGGAAGAATTTCTGAACTCGGTTGCCGACATTGCGATTTATGGCGGGCAGGCGGGAGGGGGCAAGACATGGGCATTGCTTGCCGAAGCGGCTCGCAACGTTCGTACGCCCCGATTCGGTGCGGTCATCTTTCGACGTACGTCACCGCAGATCACGAACGAAGGAGGATTGTGGGACGAGTCGATGGAGCTGTACCCGCTGCTTGCCGGAAAACCGAAGCATACGCTCGACTGGTTCTTCAAATGTGCGGATGACGACTTTGAATCGGGTCATGGCAGAACCCTGCACGACAAGAAGAACGAACCGGGTGCTAATATCGGATTCCGGCACCTTCAATACGAGACTGATAAACTCGCGTGGCAGGGCTCGCAAATCGCGATGCTCGGTTTCGACGAATTGACGCACTTTACCGAAACCCAATTCTTCTACCTTCTGTCTCGCAATCGGTCGACGTGCGGGATCGTACCCTATGTTCGTGCAACAACCAATCCGACTCCCGCCGACGATCCTGTTGGAGGCTGGGTCAATCGCCTGATCGCCTGGTGGATTGACGTGTCGAGCGGATTCGCGATCCCCGATCGATCGGGTCAACTGAGGTGGTTCATACGTCGACAAGGAGAGCTGATCTGGGGCGACTCGCAAAACGAGTTGATCGAAAAATACGGGCGACCGGATCTGGCTGCGGACCATCCCGATCAGACGGCTCAGCCCAAATCGCTGACATTCATTCCTGCAAAACTGTCTGACAACCCGGCACTCGCAGAAAAGAACCCGTCGTATCGAGCCAATCTGCTGGCATTGCCCGATGTCGAACGGCAACGGCTGGCCGATGGAAACTGGAATGCGAAAGTTCTGGCAGGCCTGTTTTTCAAAGTGGCGAAACTCGACATCGTCCCCGCACTGCCGCTGGCAATCCGCTACTGCCGTGCATGGGACCTGGCAGCGACGGACGGAGCAGGCGACTGGACTGTTGGAGCCAAACTTGGAATCGACGGCGAAGGCGTGTTTTATATCGCCGACATTCAACGCGGTCAGTGGGAAAGCAGTTATCGGGACCAGGTGATTCGTCAGACATCGATGCTCGATGGAGTCTGTCAGATCCGGATACCGCAAGACCCGGCGGCGGCGGGGAAGTCAGAAGCCAGGCGATTGGTCGTCATGCTGGCGGGACACAACGTCAAGACGGCCATCGTGAGCGGTGACAAGCCAACGCGAGCGACGGGTCTGGCATCACAGATCAACGTGGGGAACGTGAAAGTGTTGGCCGGTCCGTGGAATCACGGATTACTGCAGCGACTCGATTCGTTTCCGACCAAAGGGGTCCCCGACGACGAAGTCGATGCCCTGGCGGATGCATTTAATGAACTGACGACCAAAAAGAAGCTGTTTGTCAGCGTGTAGACCGGTGACTCACCCGGTCGAGATCACACCGGTTTGAATTGCCTGTGAACCGTTGACATCCCGAGGACTGCTCTGCGTCGGGGTGTGAACGGTCGCGTATCCCGGCAGGCGATCGATTTGTAAAGATTGGCATTTGATGAAATTGTTGCAATGGATCGCAGGCTGGTTCGGCGGAGCCCGGAAATCGACGGGTACACATGGAATCGGATTACGAGCGGCGCTGAACGGTGGAACTCCGGGTGGCTGGGCTTCGGATCACCGTGAAGAAACTGCGCACAACACCGGATTCAATTACATCGCCATCCATGCGATCGCGTCTCAGGTGGCGGGTGCCACAGTGACCGTTTTTGCCGATGGTGAACGGCAGGGACTTTGCCGGTCTCGACGCAAGTCACTGGCCTCGCGTGCCGGTACATTCACAAAATGGAAATCAACGTACGGAGCGGATGATCGGGAAACCGACCCGTTGCCGACGACGCATCCGCTGGTCCGACTGTTGAAACGGCCCAATTCCTATGAAAGCGGAGCAAACTTCCGCTACCGACAGGCGCAGCAAATACGATTGACGGGGACGTGCCTTGTCTGGAACGTCCCGAGTCTTTCGGGTCCAACCTGCGAGCGGTACGTCATCCCGACATCAATGGCGTCGCCTGTTCCCCCGACAAACGATCTGCCACGTGGCGGATGGCGAATCAGTCCTGTCGCCTCGCGCTATGCGCCGATTGCCGACAACGGTTACGTCGACAGCCCAAGCTGGTACCGAATTCTCGGCCAGATCGTCGATGCGCGTCAGGTCCAGGTCGTGCGATTGCCACATGCGTGGTACCTGGACGATGGCCAAAGTCCGCTCTCGGCAGGTGCCAGATGGGTCGACGCGGGCGAAGCTGTCGATGAGGCTCGCTATCACCAGTTGAAGAACGGCATCGATCCATCGGTTGTCTGGAACCTGCCGCCCGATGTGTCGCCCGATCAGGATGAAATGGACCGTGTCCAGGCCAGGATCAGTGCCAGGTATGGCGGGCCCGAAAATGTCGGACGCGTGATGGTGGCTCAAAGTGGTACGTCGATTACTCCGTTAAGCACCAGTCCGCGAGAGATGTGTTACACAGAGGGATTTCAGGACTTCAAAGCGGCCGTGTTGGCGCTGCATCAAACGCCTCCTGTCGCCGTCGGTCTGCAAGAGCCAGGCGCGTACGCGGCGTACAACGCGAGCATGAAGGCATGGCGACATGCGGCGATACAACCGCTGTGCGACATCCTGGCCGAGTCCGATACAGAATTTCTGGCACCGCAGTTTGGATCGGGACTGACGGTCGAGATTGAATCGGACTCCGTCGACGACACGGATCTGATCGAGCAGCAATTGCAGAACGATCTGGCAGCCAAAGTCCGAACGAAGAACGAATGGCGAGCGGTTCGCGGCATGCCACCACTACCGGGGCCAATCGGCGACGAATTTGTGGGGACCGAACAGAACAACCCGCCAGCGACCGCTACATCAGGGGACGTGGACAAGCCGGTCGCGAGTTCGCCGACGCACGTGACGGGAAAAAAGTCCCTGTCAACGGAGACCGATGTCTCGTACGACGGACGACAGAATCGTGCCGGGCTGATTGCTGAAATCCTGTATGGCCTCTTCGGCAAGTCGGCACTGGCATTTTGTGACGATTTGCACCGACCCGACGAAAAATCGTTCGATCCGTCAAAACACCCGCACGGTGAACTCGGACGCTGGGCCCGTACCGGTGCTGCGACCAATCTCGCCATTGTTCGAGATCAGATCGCGAGCGTACTGAATGGTCACCGTGTGAGCTCAGAAATCTTCACAAACGTCGTCAATAATCTGACGGCGCTCTCGACCGACGACCTTAGTCGACTACATCGCGAGCATGGATACGACCCGGCTCCCTCCGATCGATCGCACGTGCTGAGAAGCGTGATTAGTCGGCTCAATCAACTCCATCTTCCAAACGCAGACAGATCGGCATTTCGATCAGCATCGGTTTCAGGTGGTGTCGAAGTCTTTGTCCAGCACGAGGACGAACTGCATCAGCTGTTGACTCCTTTCGATGCGAATCAGAAACGCCCGAACCTGTCGCATGAACAGTGGGGTGACATTGTTGGTGCTCAGCCGTCAGCCCGTGTCTATGTGTATCCGAACATGGGTGGCGTTGAAATCTCTGCCGATCATCCCGATTACCGCAGCAAGCGACGATTGAGTCGATCCGGTCTGATCGAAAACGTTGAAATGAGAATTTCCCCACGAGCACGGAATTCAGGACTCGCCACTCGCATCTTCGCGAAACAGGTGGAATCCGCGATCGGACTCGGGTTTCGTTCGATCGAATGC
>JANXOO010000958.1 GCA_025353525.1 Schlesneria sp.
CGGTATTGAAGTTTGGGATCCCTGCAAGTTCGAACAATTGCGCAAATGCGGCTTGTCTTGTTACCGCGACGCCTCCCAAGAGCGGTACCTCGTCAAACCATGCGACCCATTGACCGGGAAACTCGACTGCAAACAGCAAAAGGAATTTCTGCGCAGTTGTGTTGTTGTACGATGCTGATTCGCGAATGGTTTGATTCTCAGGCTTCGGCCAAACCGTCAGCGTTTCAATGTGATTATTTGTTTTGGAAAGTGCTGTTCTCATTTCAATTCTTCTCCGTCAGCCTGCTCGCTGTCAGTTTGACGTTGCGAACGAATTCAGCGATAAATTCCGTGATTCGCTAGTCTGATTCTGCTGTGCTGGTGTTACGGGCACTGCCACGGGGACCGGTTCGCAAATGATGTCCGATATCAATCGGGCGTACCACGTGCAATTCAGCCCCAATCGATCGTCGAGGGCGGGGTCCCGGTCAGAAACGTCGACTGAAGCAGAATGGACTCCTAATAAACACCATTGTTCTTCAAATTGGCCCGCAACATCGGTTGCTCGTTTGATGCGAGCGATGACCGGAGCTCCGCTCGTTCCTCGGTGCATTCTGGCGTCTGTCAGAAAATAAGGCTCGCCTTTGAAAGGATGTGCAAAGTCGGTCGCGACCACGGCCTGACGAATGATCGGCAGATTGTGGACACTATCGAAAAAACCCAGCGGGAACCCGACAATCAAAACGGACTGCCCCGGAGGTAATGTCTCTCTCTCCGTAAGTATGTCCCCATCGCCGAACGCTGCGATGTAATGAGTGCTCAAGGTCGTTGGGTCTTTGATCGTAATCGCGACCACATCAACGGCAGCGCCGTGAACCGGATGTTCACGCCATTGAGCGACCTCGTTACGGTACAGAGGAATTTCAAAAGACTTGTTGATCGTAAAATCATTGGCTTCGGTATGAAGCAGCAAACGGATTGAATCAGGTCGATGGCCGGTTGATTCATTCACCACGACGTGCCGATTCGTAATCAGATAGAGAGTTCCCTCGTGCAGGAAGAAAAAGCCGCTGGCGTTGGTGCACCGGTTTTCCCCTTTCCACGTTTCGACTTTCGCGACACGAACGAGCAACTGCTCCGATTGCATTCCGATTTTCCTTTGTGTTGACTCAATCCGTGTTTGCGAGCGTTCGCGACATTCGATCCGTAACCCGTATGCATCGCAGATCGCATGCCGGTCATCCGCTGCACTTACCGTTGTTTGTCATCATGCCGCCATCGGCAACAAGTTTCGTGAATCGCGCAGATTCAATGCAAACGAATGTGAAATGCACCGTCAAACGCATCCCCTTCGCTTGCGCGACTTACGCTACTCGCGTCGGCAAAAACAGGGAACCGTCCGCATGCAGCAATTATGCGGATTGTACGGGATTTGGAAGTGATCGGTCATAGACCAAGCTGGAGCTTCAACTTGCAACAACTGCATCACATATCGTTTGCCAGACAAAAAAACGGGCGAAATTCCGGACCCGCTGGCTCTGCAATTGTGCAAAACCGGGAAATCAGGTTTTCGAACCCGTTCGGCACCGCGTTTGCGTCACGTTTTTTTCACTGCAGTGACACAATTGATTGAAAGTTGTCGGTAATGCAGAGGCGTTTCATCTGGTTGCTTCACAATCGAAAACGACATGAGTAATTTTTCTCGAAACGAAGGAGAGCAATGATGTTGAACTGGGCGTTGACATTTCTGATTATCGCATTGATCGCCGGACTGCTTGGATTCGGGGGAATCGCAGGGGAAGCGTCGTGGGTGGCACATGTCCTGTTCGTCGTATTTCTCGTGTTGTTCCTTGTCTCGCTGTTGACAGGGCGGCGCGTGCCTCCGGTCTAGCGTACAAACGGGACGTTGTCGGGTCGCTGCCAGCATGGAAAATATGGTTACCGTTTTTGTCGAGATATAATTACGGAAGCGTTCTACCAACTCATGTGGCGGCGCCGTTTCCTGAGCTCCTTTCGGAGAGCTCAAAAATTAGATTCGTGCGGTTTAACTGCGATGACACCTACTTGGTTTGGGGGATGTTTTTGGGTGCTTTCGGATTGATGCATGCGTATCTGAACGCTAAATCTGAAAGCGTGATGTCAGAAAACGCTGCGGCGAAAACCCTCGAAGTTCATTCTGCCAGTTGTGCGTTGAAAGTCTGAGTCGAGTCAAAGGGCGATGTTCCTGCAAATGCGGTCCGGATCGCGAATTAATCGTTCAACGACAGCAGTGCAAAACTGCGTCGGAAAATCGATTGACCCGAACCTGGCCAACACTATCCTTTGTCGAGCGGGGACTACGCCGCAGAACTCGACGTGCGTGAGGAATCGCGAGGTCAATTACAGTATCAGCAATCAACGTTTCTCAAGTGCCGCCTGCAATCTTTCAGTATTTATATGCGACGGAACGCTGGAGACGTGGGTCGCGAAGTGATTCATTGAAGGTCAACGACGGTCGCGTGGTGGCACATGACGGCGGCTTGACAGTGTAATTCCCCGCATTCAATCTTCCCCCGGACTGTGTTTTGGCGATGCGAGACACGCGAGATCTAATCAATGATGCCATTCCAGTGCCGCTTTCAAAGCCGCATGGATGCTGGCTTTAAACCAAGCCTGCTCCGCATCTCGCCATCTGGCGAGCAGGCGAAGTGGCAAACACATCTGATGAATTCGGTTTAGCGTTTTTGTGATAACAAGCCCCCGAAAGGCGGACTTATCGTGAGCGCCCACCAGCAACAGGGGCCTGCTCCGGCAGATTTGCGAGTCTCTGCGACAGTACGCGCGACGGCGCGCCTTGTCGGTTGTTCGACGGAATGTTGTTCGTCGCGTTCCGTATGCGAAACCGCACTGTCGCCGAATCGAGTGGATCGGGTCGCCCGTTGTCGTTCACATCGGACTGAGCATTCGGCTTCGGATGTCATCGCGTCGATGATGAATTTGAACGCGACTACATCAAGGCCACTCGCTCGATGCAGAGATGAAATGCAGAGTCGCGTCATCCGAGGCAATTCC
>JANXOO010000969.1 GCA_025353525.1 Schlesneria sp.
AATAACTGTTGGGAAGGGTGCCCATCCATCAAAAGAACTTTCTACACCGGAGATTCTGCCTTGCAGTTCTTTTCCTGACTCAAAAACCGCGAATGCCGCAGTCAGGTTTACGCAGCGATTCCCATTACGGTATTCTTAGCAAGGGTTCAAACCGCAGTAAACCTTATGGAGTGTCACAACATGCCAGTCGCGTCTGCCTGGTCCCGCTATTGCCAATATCTGATCGCCGATCCGGACCTTGGATTTTCGCTCGATATCAGTCGTGTGCGATTCGCGGAAAGCGATCTGGCATCGCTTGTTTCCCGCGTTGAAGTGGCGCTCGATGCCATGAAAACCCTCGAGAGCGGTGCCATTGCGAATGCGGATGAGAACCGTATGGTCGGCCACTATTGGTTACGCGCTCCGGAACTGGCTCCGACGAAAGACATTTCAAACGAAATTCAAACAACGCGCGAGAACATTCGGGAATTCGCCAAATCGATTCATAGCGGGGCAATCGAAGGATCTGGCGGTCGTTTCCAGTTTTTACTGTTGATCGGGATCGGAGGTTCGGCACTCGGGCCGCAATTCGTGGCTCAGGCTCTGGGGTCGCCAGTTGACGAGATCCTGCCGTTCTTCATAGACAATACTGACCCGGACGGAATCGATACCGTTCTCGGGGAACTCGACGGTCAACTCGATAAAACTCTGGTCGTCGTCATCTCCAAATCGGGAGGAACACCTGAAACCCGTAACGGAATGCTCGAAGTTCAGCGAGCCTATGATGCTGCCGAACTCAAGTTTGCGGAACACGCTGTGGCTGTGACTCAAACGGGAAGCAAGCTGGATCAGACAGCTCGCAATGAAGGCTGGCTGAAGACGTTTCCAATGTGGGATTGGGTCGGGGGTCGCACGTCGGTGCTTTCGGCCGTCGGGTTGCTTCCCGCCGCGCTGCAGGGGATTCAGATCGACGAGCTTCTGGACGGAGCTGCGACGATGGACCGATTGACGCGGTCGACCGACTTGTGGAAGAACCCGGCAGGAATGTTGGCGATCATGTGGTATCACATCGGCGGCGGTCAGGGCGCCAAAGACATGGTCATCCTGCCTTACAAGGATCGATTGTCGCTGTTCAGCCGCTACCTGCAACAACTGGTCATGGAGTCACTCGGAAAGGAACTCGACCGACAGGGAAATACGGTCCATCAGGGAATCGCCGTTTATGGCAACAAGGGATCGACAGACCAGCACGCCTACGTTCAGCAACTGCGTGACGGGGTTGCCAATTTCTTCGCGACGTTCATTGAAGTGTTGCGAGATCGCCACGATGCATCTGTTGAAGTTGAACCAGGCGCAACGGCGGGCGATTACTTGC
>JANXOO010000970.1 GCA_025353525.1 Schlesneria sp.
AAGGGAAGGATCTCGAACGCGGATTGGCCTACCTGGTGAGGTTACAGCCGCGAGGCGACCTGATGCATCCCGATCAGCATTACTATTACGGACAGTACTATGCCGTGCAGGCGATGTGGCACGCAGGCGGAGACCACTGGCGACAATGGTATCCTGTCGTTCGTGACGACCTGATTCGACGCCAGTTGCCTGATGGCAGTTGGGCCGATTCGACCGTCAATAACGACTACGGCACAGCCATGTCGTGCCTGATTCTTCAAATTCCCAATAACCTGCTTCCGATTTTTCAAAGATAATTTCATGCGCATCGGGGCATTCGTTCTTGGTCTTGGGATATTTGGTTCGGTCTTATTGGCAGCCGAATCCGTCACTGTGACCTCAGTATCGGGGAAGAAAAACGACGGAGTCCTGAAATCCTGGATGAACGGACGGCTTGTCTTCGCGTCGACGACCGACCAGGAATTCGATCTCGCAGATGTTCGTTCAGTCATATTCGAACATACTCCCCAGCGAATGTCGACTGGCGAAACGGGAATCTGGTTGACTGGCGGTGACCGCGTCTCGGCGAAAGTGGTGAGTACCGCGAACGAACACCTGAATATTTCATGGCCGCTTTGCGGGTCGTCCGACTCACCAAAAATTCCGCTGGAACGGATCGTGGCGATCATTCTCGAATGGCCCTTAACGGGCCAGGATCAACAGCGAATGTGGTCAGATATCGCGGCTTGTGGGCCGGGTAGCGATGTTCTGATGTTCAGAAATGGTGATCGTTCTCAAGGCGAATTTGAAAAACTCGATGCTTCCTTTGTTGATTTGAAAGGGGCTACGGGACTTCTTAAGCTTGACCGCAGCCGCGTGCGGGCGATTTGCTTTAATCCCGAACTGTCGGCGGCTACGCCCGGAAATCCGACTCGTGCGATTCTCGCATTGATCGATGGCAGTCGTATCACGGCGACGAGCGTCGAAATGGACGAAAGCGGCTACAAGGTGCTTTCCACAACATTGGGCAAACTGTCGTTGCCGCCGGATTCTGTCGTTTCCTGTCATTTTTTCAGTGATACGGTAGTTCCCCTGTCCGACCGCGACCCCGCAAAAATCAGATTTACGCCATACTTGTCCGCCCAATGGACGCTCGTTCGCAACGCAAATGTCTTTCATAGTCCGTTGACGTTGCGAGGGAACGAGTTTGCCATCGGGCTCGGGATGCACAGCCGGATGGAAGTGACGTACAATCTGCTTGAAGGTGATCGCGAGTTTCAGGGAGTTGTCGGAATTGACGACGCTGCCAAAGGAGCGGGGAGCGCTTTATTTGCCGTCGAACTGGACGGCAAAAGAGTCTGGAACAGCCAGGAACTGACAGGGAAGTCTCCTGCCACAAGTGTTCCCTCGATCAAGCTTCGCGGAAGCAAAGAGATCACCTTATTCGTCGAATTCGGTCAGACTGGTGATGTTTCGGACTACGCTGACTGGTGCGACACCGTCCTGATTCGGGATCGCGCACGTTGATCCGCGCGCGATTTGACTCTGAATTCAGCCGTGGCGAAACATCCGCGTCACACGCCTTGGACAGATTAGATAGCAAGAAATAACTATGACTCGTCGGCTGGAATTGATCGCGACTTCGGCATTTGGACTCGAGGCCGTCGTATCACGCGAATTGCACGACTTGGGGTATACCGAACAGCAGGT
>JANXOO010000340.1 GCA_025353525.1 Schlesneria sp.
TGCCGGTGATACCGGCGGACGTGACTCGTCATCAGCCACTGCATCCAGCGACTCAGATCTCCATCCTCCAACGGCCAAAGCATCAAGTGAAAGTGGTTCGTCAACAAACAATATCCGACAAGTCGCATCGGTAATCGCTCGGTGGAATCTCGCATCAGATTGACGAACGCCAAATAGTCGTCAGCTTTATGAAACACATCCGCTCTACCGTTGCCCCGATTGAGGACGTGATAGACATAGTTGCCCTGTGATGCGCGTGATGTTCGAGGCATCTAAGCAGAATAGTCAATCGTTATCGCATTGTAAAGTAGAATGTCCCCTTTGTTTTTCCCCGAGCTTGTGCCGTTCTTTCCAGTCCAGGGCTGCGAGGCTGCGTGCGAGTTTTTTGGCCTCTCCTTTGGGAATCTCGCAGTAGCGATGTTCACGTTTGTCTTTGACATGCACGAGTCGCTGAGATATCGAAATTATCAGGTCAACGGCTTCCTTTTTTCTCCAAATGCGCGCTCCAAATTCCGCTTGAAACGAGTCAGGATAGAAAGTCTTGTCGTTGTCGAAAAAGTTACTGAGTTGCTCTATCAGCGGCTTAACGACTTCGCGATTCGTGACTCGTTTCCAAGCAAGAACGGTTTCGCTGCCAAAATCGTTGTCATGTTCTGGCAGCGATTCCCGCAGCTTGAAAAATATCGCCGCGTCTGCATCTTGCAAGATACTTCGCTGGTACAAACTCAGGCCTGGCAACCAAGGTGTCGGGCCGTCGCCTGGCACGTAACCGTCGACCGACAATTTCCCCATGTGTTGAATCCACCAGAGATCGTCAACATTTCCGAAATCGGAAGTGTTATTGCAACCAAGCTGAACTGCTGCAATCAACAATACAGAAAATGCCTTAAGCTTCAATGAATGCACTTTAAAATGTGGTTCGACGACGTTTCGATATGGGTGTCTAAACACTAATTCACCTACCATGCTCCAGCAGTCCCCCAACCCACTCCTGGGTTGGGTTTTGCTCCGCCCTTATTTGGAGAGAGACAAGTAATCTCTGGTTCTGGAAGGGGGGTGTTCGGCACAAAATCCGTTTCACCCCCGCCAATTTTGATCGTATCTCGAGTTCCGCAAACAGTGCATCCGGTCGTGTTTGCAAGCGCCTGCTGCCGTCTTACACCTTCTGGATTATCGGTTCCACAAGCATAAATATAGATACGGCAAGACCGGCTCTTTGCCTGCGATATCGCATTCTTCATCTTTGTGTCGAAATCTTTCGACGGAAACACATCGATTCGCCCAATACCTTTAGCATCGGCAGTACCGATCCCGCCAGGGTAATCTGGACCTCCTCGGTGACCCATCAGGATTACCTGGCTACACTTATTGTCGGCAATTGCCTTTGTGATTTCGTCAGGGGATGTCACTTGAGTCACAACAACGGCGTCGTTGTCCAGTTGAGATGCCAAAACTGATGCGGCATCGTTCCATCGCGTGTGATCCTTCAAAAACTCAGGGTGATGTTCTTGAGAGAAGAAGCTGGACATAGTAAAAATGCAAGTCTTCAAGTATGAGTGAGACAAGGGGCTGTTTTGATCCGCCAGCCCAGACGGGTCTACTCTTACTAATGGAGTTGACGTTCCGTATTCGCTAAGGTTTGCACTTGAGAAATACCCAAGTGGATCACGGTTCCCCCAAAGTCCAAGCAACGGCGTGTATGGTCGGAATCGGACGAGGAACAATCCCGTTCCGCCATCAAAACGGTATCCGCAATAGAGTGATTCCCAGGCGAAACTGCTGGCCGAACGCGCCCCAAAGGCTCCCGTCAGGAATATCGGTGTGCCATACGCCGAATATGCGTAACGTTCTTGAACCACACCTGTCGTGTTGACAATGCTGGTCAAATTCCAGTTGGCGTCTTGAAGAGCGTACAGCCGTTCGGCGCCTCGGTCACGGAGCACGAGTTCATCGATGTATCTCGCACCCCACACGAACTGACGTTCGGCAGTCGTTCCAGTGCCGACTCGTTCTTCGATGCAGCGCCAGCCGGTCGTGAAATAGGAATGCCGGGTTTCGCTGAGAACCCCTGCCGTGTAGGACAGGATCACCGTGCGGAACGTTCTGGCGTCGTACTGATTTTGTTGGACGGTCTGCCCGTTGCTGGCGTTGACCAGCTTCACCAATCGATTCCAGGCGTCGTAAGTTGCCGTGTACGCGCTGCCCGGTGCTGCTGGTTGCGGCATCGTGGTCATGTTTCCGGCGGCATCGTAGGCGGGCGCAGCCCACGGACTGCCGGTCGTGTTGGTGATACCAGTGATTTCGTTCACCGGATTGGCGGTTCTCGACTGCACCGTCGTCCATGACGTGCCGGTGGTCGATTCATTAAAACCCTTCCAGTTTCCGGTCGGATCGAGTGACCAGCATTGCGTGAAGGTCGGGGTCGTCACGGCGGTGTTTCCCGCGTTCAGAGTCCCGCGTTGCATGTCCTTCAATCGCTGAAGCCCGTCATTGTGGTAGAACTCGTCGAACTTGGCTCCGGCGACGGTGGCGACGGGATTTTGGCGCCAGATGCGGTTACTGGCGCGGTCGTAGCCGTATTTGATCCGATCCACGTCCGCGCTGGTGCCAGTGTTGAACCAGCGGGAATCGATGATGCGGCTGAAGGGGTCGAGCCCCCAATAGATGTCTCCGGCAGGGCTGTTGCCGCTACTGGAACCGAGTAACGTGTATTGAATCCCGGGTTGTGGGTACGTGACCTGCACGGCGCTCGCCAGACCGAGGTACGTGTAATTGACTAAGGTGCCGGACGAATCGGTCAAGTTATCAACACGACTGCAGGCGTCATTGATGCCGCCCGCGGCACCGTAGCCGACCGTGATGGCTCGACCATTGGGATATGTCAGTGTGGTGGGGCGAATCATGTTCGTGGACCCGTTGGCGTAGGCGTACTGCACTTGAGATGTCGTCCCCGGCACGACCGCTCCGCTGTGCGATTGCGCGTCGGTGATGACTTGACCGAACGCATTGTACGCCAAGGCGACATCGTTGACGATATTGCCTGATCCGACGGCCGGATTATCGTAACTGGTCAGTCCCGTCGTCATGCCACGGACTTCGTAATGCGCTACGAGTTGCCGAATCGCTCCGTCGACTCCGGTTCCCAGCGTCGGCACGCAATCGTTCGTCAAGCGACCGAGCAAATCATAGTAATACGTGTGGACGCAGCCGCGTTGGTCCGTGACGCTCGTGCGTTGGCCCTGCCGGTTGTACGTGAACGAAACGCGATCGCTGCCACCCGAAGAGTCGGGATAGTCGACCGATTTTAACAGCGAGAACGTCACGATGGCTGATCCCGCTGGTGCCACCCCGATGGTCGAACCATACGAGTACGTCGTCGTCTGATTCGTGGTGCTGGTGTTCACCGCCTGTTGTGTGGCCAACAGTCCTTCGGGCGAGTAACTGAAGAGGGTCTGCCGATTGACATCGTCCGAGGCCGTACACAGCCCGCCGACCGACGTGCCATTGAAGTTCTCGGTGATTAAGAGCTTACGTGCAGCTGCATCGTATGCGACTTGTGTCGCCATCGCAGCGGGGTCCGTGGTCAGCAGCGGCAATCCGGTAAAATCGTAAGTGACCGAGCTCACCAGGATCGTGTCCGACCGCGCGGGAGCCGTCGCGGGACGAACGAGCACCATGCCGCCGTTGGTGCCGAAGTTCGCCGTGTTGACGATGCGGCCCAACGGATCGGGATATTGCGCGACATAGATGACGCGAGCGCTCGGATTTGTGCTTGGGTTTTGTAACGCTCCCAAAAGTGTCGTCGGAGCGTTGTGGAAGCGCTGGCGAGTGATAACCTGGATCGCGTTCCTGGCGGAATCGTACGTCGATTCGCCTTGTTCCACGACCGTGTTGCTTGCGACGGTCAGGACTGCGGAGTAATTGGCGTCGGTGCCATAGGCCGCGAACTGGACAATTGGGCGCCCGACCCCGTCATACGTCGTTTTCGTGAAGAGTTGCGAACCAGCGGGGAACGATTTAACAATGTTCCCGCTCGCATCAAACCAGGTGTTGTCGGTCAGCGCATTGCCGACCGTGCCGGTTGTCGGATCGACCGCGTAGTTCAGTGACTGATAAACGCGACCCCGATCGTCGAAGTTCACGGCCTGCTGCGTAATCAGATTCCCGGCGGCAGTCGTGTTGTATCGCTGTCGCATCACGACCTGGTCCAGATTGTCATAAGTGACCTTTTCAAAATAGTCGATCGGTCCCTGCGTGGTGACCTGTCGGTCGCGGAAGTCGTATGTCATGTTCCAGATGCGCGTGGTCGAACTGTCGACGAATTGCGTCACCTGGGTCAGGTTTCCGTCGCCGCCTGCTGCACCACCGTCATAGACGTTGGTCGTCACATTGACCATGTTGTTGCCAGCGGCACCGCCGCCCGACGGGTCGGTCGGGGTCGCTCCGGTATCGTTGGTGCCAACCCAGGCACTCAGGACCAGCCCGCGCGTTTCAAGAACCAGATCGGTAATCGTCCCGCCAGGCGTGACCGTTCGGTAGCGGCGCTTCATCAC
>JANXOO010000040.1 GCA_025353525.1 Schlesneria sp.
TGAGAGGGGACCATCCAGGTCTGAGCAGCCATTAATCCGAAGCCACTCGTCAGGGTTCGATACATCGCCAGCGGATCGCTGCCGTTTTTGAATTTTCCCTCGGCAAAACGAAGTGACGTTGGCAGAGATCCCGGCTTGTCCCGGGTCCCGTGACAATTGGCGCACACTCGCTGATAAATCGCCTCGCCCCGCTTCAGTGCCTCTTCGTCCCAGTCGCCAATCAGACCTGCGTGATCAATATGCTGTTCGTATTCCGGAAGAGTGAACGTCAGGAGCGATGCTGACGGTTGCAGTTCCCGGGCTCGTAGCGCACCGCCATCGCGGATTTCGATCAAATATCGGATCAAATCGTAGAACTGCTGACGGCTGGCAAGTTGATTGATCTGCCCCGCTGGCATAATAGAAACCGGATTTTCTTTGAATTCTTCGATTTCCGTTGTTCGCAACGTCGTCAATTCGCCGTCTCGCGCAATGTCCCGGATGACCAGTGTGTCCGCCGAGCGTTCGATCAGCAATCCGACCAGCGTCTTTCCCTTCGTTGTAACAACCGTTACGGATTCGAATCCTTTGCGAATGACTTTCGAGGGGAGCAAGACCGATTCAACGAGTCGTTCGTCGCGAACGTCCTTGCCGATGGTCGTCAAATCGGGTCCGAGCGACGATGGCTTTGCATTTCCGGTCGTGTGGCACTTCGAACAGGACATTTGATGCTGAAAGAAGACAACCGCACCACGAATTGCGTCTCCCTCCTTGCGGGCCAGATTTGCCAGGTCGGTTGTGGCAACGCGCTGCAGCACTTCATCCAGCGATTGTGCGGCAAGCGATCGACTCGACACAAGCATGATCGCGGCAGCGAGGCACGAACAACAGATGCAGTGCAATCGTTTCAATCCGGACTCCACCAATTAATAGCACTACTGAATGGGCGATCTGAAATCGCATGTCGTACGTGTATCAACGGTAGCACGACAGAAAGCAGTGTTGAAGGCTGGCACAGACCGCCTTCTCGATAAAGTCGGGAAGCGATGCAAGGATGTGCAGATATCCTATCGGTCACCAGTCGCCGAATTCTCGAATTCTGTCAGTTGAACGATCAACAGTTCGCGAATTGCTTTCAGACGATCACCGTCGTCAACTTTCCGGTTATCTGATCCGGTCACAAAAAACACATCAAGAACCTGGTCGAAGTGCGTCGCAATTTTTGCCAGAACGACGCTGAGCTTCAGTTCGTAAAGTGCCCTCGTGATGGCATATAACAAACCGGGGCGATCGTGAGCGAAAACGTCGATGACCGTATAACGATCGGACGATTCGTTGTCAACAACGATGCGCATCGGAAGATCAGAGACCGGACCCGATGTCGCTGTCAGTGCAAACCGACCGCGAGATTTCATTAGTGATTCCACGTCGGTTTCGCCGCGAAGCACTTTGCGAATCGCCGCTGCGACCTCTTCAACGCGCCACGCCGGAATCTCGCCAGCATGATCGGCATCGCGGACGCGATAGACATCGATGATGACGCCGTCCAGCGTCGTACAAATCGCGGCCGACAGAATCGCCAGCCGTTTGGCCGAAAGAACTCCTGAAAGTTTGTGAAAACAACCCGGCGCCAGTTGCTCGTGCGTGATAATCCGGTATTCGGCGGTTGCTGTTTCGGCGTCGTACTTGGCTTCGACATGTATTTCGTCGGGTTGCCGCGACTGGACGACCCGAAAATCGTCGGCTATTCGACCGGGAGCGGTCTCAAGCAGATAGTGAGCGGGAAATTGGTCGAGTTGTTCGGCGAGCGTGTCGGTCGTAACGGTGCGGCCCGAAATAATCCGTTTGTCGTTTGAAGAATCGGCAATCAAACCTGCGACCTGCTGCATGATCGTCTTGAGTCGCGTCGCTTCGTCGAACAGATGGCTCTTGCCACTCAGCCAAAGCATTGTTCGTTCGTAGAGCGTCGTAGTCAGCTCTGATTTCCATTGGTTCCAGACTCCTGGGCCTACCGCGGAAATATCGGAAGCGGTTAAAACAAACAGCATTCTCAGCGAGTCAGGACTGCCGACTTCATGGCTGAATTTCAACAGCACTGCAGGGTCGTTGATATCGCGACGCAGTGCCAGATCGGCCATTTTCAAATGGCGATGGACAAGAAACATCACCAGATCGCGCTGATGATCGGGCAACCCAAGTCGCTGTGACATCTCTGCGGCGATTCGGCGCCCGACTTCGCTGTGGTCTTCTTCGTAGCCTTTTCCGGCGTCGTGAAGTAACAGTGCAAGATGCAGCAATTCTTTGTGATGGATCTCGCGGTAGGCGCGGCCGACCGCACTTGTATCGGATTCAAAGTTTTCGGCGGCTTCGATCGCACGCAGTGTGTGTTCATCGACAGTGTAGTGATGGTACTGATTGAACTGAAGCAAGCAGCGAATGCGTTGAAAACAGGGAAGAATCGCATCTAATACACCGTTTTCGTGCAGACCACGCAAGGCGACCCCTAAAGTCCCGGTCGTTCGTAACACCGCGAGGAACGATTGTGACGCATCGGCTGATAGAATCGGCGGAGACTTGAATTGTTGCTGTTTGATTGCCTCTGCCAATCGCGGTGCAACCTGGCGGTGATAGCGGACCGCTGTGAGATACAGGTGGAGCGAGCCTTCGAGTGTGCTACAGGCTTCCTGTCGATTTTTTCCGCCAGGTATATCGATGAATTCGGGGCCAACGTTGTAAATTTCGTCGATTCGATACGACAACAAATAGTCGACCGCGAGCGTTGCCCAAGGCTTGTGCCGCGTTCGTTCAATGAACCGTCGCGTCAGGTCCGCAACGACGGAACTGTGCTGAAAGTACTCTTGCATGAACCGTTCGACGGGCGACTGACCCTCGGCGGCTGAAATGTTGCGCAATTTGGCGATCCGCAATTGATCATCGCGAGACAGCGTGTCCTGCTCTTTTCCCGCAGCGAAGTGCAGGTCGATCCGCAATCCAATCAGGAATTCGTAAGCGTGAAGCAGCTTCCTCGCTTCGTCTTTGGTGATCGATCCGTTCAAACGCAACGTATCGACATCGCCAGCACCGTGCCATGCAAAACCGATCCAGCGAATCAGATGCAAGTCGCGCAGACCTCCCAAGGATCGTTTGATATCGGGTTCAAGCTGTTGGGTCGTTGCGCCGTGTTCGCCCCGTTCTTTGTCGCGAGCCTCGACAATGTCGATGAAGAACTGATTCAGTCGCGACTTGACAACGTTGCGGGAAAACTTCGACTGAAGTTGATCGAGTAGCAATTGGGCGCCGCACAAAAGTCTTGTGTCGATCAACGATGTCGCAAACTGGGGTTCCTGCCTGGCCCACGAAATCGAATTGGCAATCGTGCGAACACTTGCACCAAGCGTCAGGCCTGCGTCCCACAAGTCACGCTGCACTTGAGATGCAATCGGCTCGAACAGCACCGTGACGTTCGAGTCATGAAGAAAAAGGAGGTCGACATCGGAAAAGGGGCAAACGTCGCCGCGACCGGTTCCGCCAACTGCCACCAAGGCAATGTGACCCTGCAACTGCTCTGTCACCGCCGTACCGGATGTAGCAAGTACTTCCTCAAACACCTGGACGACAAATTCGTCCATCAATTGTGAAAGAAACGATGCGGTCTGCAGGCCTGAGGCACCCTGCTGAAATCGTCTCAGCGACTGCTGGCGGAGATCCTCGACGCGCTTGCGCAATTCGGCAATCCGGTCGGTGCGCGACTTGAGTAACTCATCGGCAGCGGAAAGGCCCGACGGAACTCGCACTTCGGAAATGACGGCCTCCATCATCAATTAAAAACCGGTCGCGGGAAGGAAAGAAGCATTCAATAAAATGCCGAACCCCACTGAAAACGCCGGAATAACATTCGGTTGGCGTATCATTCACTGCACGGCGTCACATTGGGCGATGCTCGGCGGAGAATCTGGAAATTCGCACTCGTGCCGACCGAAGTACTGCCTGTGTTATCCAGATCAACCTGAACGCCCGATCGGCGACGAAAAACATCAAGCGGCCCGAAGTAAGAACGACGAAATCATCCGAATTTCTGGAAATCGGGATGCGATGTCGATGCTTCGGACGACCTGAAACAAGCCCTGTTTTACCTTGTCATCGGCAAATGGCCGATGTTCAACAACGGCGTACCAGACCTGACGCTTGATTTCACCACGGCGACATCGCTTTGTGGTCAGATTGCTTCGGGGCCGGTTTCACCAGTACGAATTCGGACCACGTCTTGCAGGCTGGTGACAAAAATCTTTCCATCACCGATCTGACCCGTGCGAGCGACATCCGAGATTGTTTTGATGGCCTTGGCCACTTCGGCATCGCCAACGACGACTTCCAGTTTGACCTTGGGCAGGAAGTCGACAGTGTATTCCGCACCCCGGTATGTTTCCTTATGGCCACGTTGACGACCGAAGCCTCTCACTTCCGTGACGGTCATCCCCTGAATGCCTGCCTGCGTCAGGGCATTCTTGACTTCTTCCAGTTTATAGTGGCGAATCACTGCTTCAACTTTTTTCACAATCTGCTCCCTGGCTAATTCCTTCAAACCCGTTCAGACATTCCACCGCCGAGCACCGCTACTCGAACTATGAACGCTCGGCCGCAGTGCGTCAATCTTCAATTCGAACCAACATGTATTTCAAAAGCACCCGGAAATCGGACCGGAGTCGGTCAAAGTGCATCCGCTCCGTTCTCACCCGTCCGAATACGCACCATTTCTTCCAGATCCGTGATAAAAATTTTTCCGTCGCCGATTTGTCCCGTGCGCGCTGTACGAATCAGCGTTTCCACGACGATTTTTGCCTGATCGTCGGCGATCACGACTTCCATTTTGACCTTGGGAAGAAAATCGACGGAGTATTCAGCACCACGGTACTGCTCCTTCTGGCCTTTCTGACGACCGAAACCTCGAACTTCGGTCACTGTCATCCCCTGCACTCCGACTTCCATCAGTGCATCTTTCACTTCTTCGAGTTTGAAGTGACGAATTACAGCTTCGATTTTTTTCACAAAACACCTTTATTCAGAAATCTCAGACATATTCGTGGCTGGTACTGCAAACAGACGGCCCGTTTCCGGGCCGTTTCATCAATCCCCAGACATCACCTTACAGGAAAATATAGCCTTCTTCGCCATGCTGATTGATGTCCAATCCCTGCATTTCTCCCGCTTGATTGACGCGTAATCCGAAGACGGCGTCGACAATTTTCAAAATGATGACCGTTCCGACAATTGCCAGCACAATCGCAGCACCCGCCCCGACAGCCTGAGCGACTACTTGTTGGGCGTTTCCTTCCAGCAATCCGCAGGGGTCCTTGGCACCGGGAATGACGGCTCGCGTGGCGAAGACACCTGTCAACAGTGCACCTAGCGTGCCACCGACGCCGTGAACTCCAAATGCATCCAGCGAATCATCGTATTTGAATTTATTCTTCAACGTTGTACAGGCGTAAAAACAGGCGCATCCCGCACACAGACCGAGCACAATTCCACTCATGGGGGTCGCCGAGCCACTGGCAGGCGTCACGCAAACCAGTCCCGCAACAGCGCCTGAGCAAGCGCCCAGAATACTTGGCTTGCCTCGCACCAACCATTCCAGTGCTGCCCAGGCAATTGTCCCTGCGGCTGCCGCCATGTGTGTCGTCACGAACGCATTGGCTGCTCGCAAATCTGCAGCGCCCGCACTGCCGGCATTGAATCCAAACCAGCCGACCCACAACATCGTCGCACCAATATAGGTGTAAGTGAGGTTATGAGGTGGCATCGGTTCGTGCCCGAATCCGAGTCGCTTTCCAAGGAGCAACGCACAGATCAATGCCGAGATTCCCGATGTGATGTGAACGACGGTTC
>JANXOO010001025.1 GCA_025353525.1 Schlesneria sp.
TACGCCTGATCGAAGTGCTCGACAAGTGCTTTGTGCCGACAAACGACTCCGGCACAAAATCGCTCGATCTCCTTGATACTCTCAAACGCGTGTGACCTGGCTTCATCGGGAAGCTCATCCTGCATTTTGCGCCAGGTAATAAAATTGGAAGTTGACCACAACAACCAGCATTCCGCTTCGAGGCCATCGCGGCCCGCTCGGCCCGTCTCTTGCTGGTAGTGTTCAAGCGATTTCGGGGCTCCGGTATGGATCACATACCGCACGTTGGATTTGTCGATTCCCATGCCGAATGCCACCGTCGCAACGATGATGTTGGTGTCTTCGTTCAGAAAATCGTCCTGATTTTTGATCCGTTCGCCGTCGGACAGTCCCGCATGGTATGGCCGTGCCTTATACCCCGCTCGCGACAGCAATTCGGCGATTTCATCGACTTCGCGGCGCGAGATACAATAGACGATTCCCGATTCGTTCGGATTCGCGTCGATGACTGCGCGGACCTGTTTCAGCACGTCGCTCTTTCGCTGAACCCGGTAAACCAGATTCGGTCGATCGAATGAACCGATCAGCCATTCGGGGTCGTGCAGTCCCAATTGATCGGCCATGTCCTGCCGGACGTGTTCGGTCGCGGTAGCGGTGTAGGCATGAACTCCGATTCCGGGAAACCGCGCCCTCAATTGTTTCAACATCCGGTATTCAGGCCGAAAATCGTGTCCCCACGCACTGATGCAATGCGCCTCGTCAATCGCGATAAACGAGACATTTGACGACTCAAGGAAGTCGAGCATCTTTTCGGTACACAGCCGTTCAGGAGCGACGTACAGCAGCTTGAGCGAACCGTTTCGAATGGAACTGGCAACCTTCAGACGATGAGAATTGCTCATGGAACTGTTGATGCATGCGGCAGGAATGCCGCATTCAGTCAGTGCGTCCACCTGGTCTTTCATCAGCGAGATCAGCGGCGAAACAACAACCGCCAGACCGGGCAAGGCCATCGCAGGTGCCTGGAAGCAGATTGATTTTCCGCCCCCGGTCGGAAGAACAACCACTGAATCGCGGTGAGCAAGTACGGCTTGCATCGCTTCCGCCTGAAGGGGCCGAAACGAATCGTATCCCCAGTACTGCTGAAGAACTTTCACAAGTGACGGCATCGGGTCGACGGAACTTGTCATAACGGCTCTACCGGTCTTTCAGACGGGAAACGGAATCTGCAAAGCGGATAATATCGAACCCGGCGGTGCCTGTGTAGAAAGGTCGCTTTGTCGCCACGGCATCGATACCTGGCGTCAGTGTAACGGCAACGCGTGTCACTCCGATGTTTTACCGATGGCTTCCTTCAAACGGGGTGAGTTTTTCAGCGTTTGAAAAACAACGCAGTAACGCTCTGTCAGTTCGACCAGCTTCGCGACTTTGTCGGCGGTTGCGTCGGTGTCGAGGTCGAACGTCAGACGAATCTCCTGAAAGCCGACCGGCACGTCCCGAAGGACTCCTAATGTCCCCCGGAAATCAACATCGCCCTCGGCAACAATCCTCCCGCCTCGAACAGGGATTTCCATCGCCGTGGCAACGGCAGTCAGTGTCACGCCTGCGCAACCGACAAGCGCATGCAGCAGCATCTCG
>JANXOO010001073.1 GCA_025353525.1 Schlesneria sp.
TGGCACTGCCGACGAGTCCGGTTGTCGCGTCGGATTTGAACGTTGCTGTGGCGTTCGTCGCGGAATCTCACGATCCCGGGATTTTGGAAGTAACAAACTCGATGCGCTCGAATCATCCGGTTCCGAGCCAAAGTTTTCGACATCGTCAAACAATTCGATCTGGGATCGTCGCTTGGAACCGCGTGTGTTCGAGTCGAAATCAGAGACCGCGACATCGTCCAGTGGTGACGCCACCACCGGTGTGAATTGAGGTATCCCGAAGATTGCCAACGCCGGAACGGTGAGCACCGGAATCATCAACATGATCGTGGCGAGGCCATTCGAACGCATAGTCCACCTCCTTGTGGCTCGTTTCCTTTACCGCTGACATTCCCTTGTCAGCGTGTTTCCCGCAATTGAACCGGGACAACCGGGACAACCCGGATCGTAAGTAAAGAACTCGAAACTGGCAATTGGAGATTGTCATTTCTCCAATCATGAACCATTTCTTCGAAGTTTGGCACGCAATCGTGGGGCGAGATTCGATGATCGTTACGCAGCATTTTGACCGCAACCAGAAATTCGAAAATCAGAATCAGGATTATCTGGCTAAAAATAATCCGCCGATTGAAAATTGTTCAACCTTGAAACGAATCCGTCATTAAAGAAATCAGACATCTGGTGACATTTGCGACCGAAAAACGTCGCGGATCAGTACTGAATCAGGCCCTGTAACAAGCAATGAAAGACAATTTCAGTTGTGACGAAAATTCCGATTCTGACGGATTCGGAACGCTGGAAGTCCTGTCAACGTTGGAAAAAAACGGGTCGCCAGCGTCGCAAAATATCTGCAAATTTACATATGACATACGCTCAGTGGCTTGCAATTGGATGTTTTCGAGTCGTACGATAATGAATGATCGGCGAAATATATAATTTTTCGCTCACACCTTGCATCGGCCAGGACAGAAACCATGAACAGGCAAGCTCGCGAATCTGACACGGCCATTATCAAGACGACCGCTGAACTTGTCGTGCGCAGTGGTCCGCTTGAAGGGACGAAGGTGGCGTTGAATTCGGGCCAGATCACGACGATCGGACGTGCAACGACCAATCGCCTTGTGATTCCAGACGAGATTTGCAGCCGCAACCACAGCGAAGTCTTTTTTGAAGCCGGGATCTGGAAACTGCGAGATCTAGGCAGTCGCAACGGAACCCGAATCCACGGCGAACCGATCTCTGGCGACGTGCAACTGACCGAAGGTCGTCAATTCCAGATTGGCAGCACGTTCATCAGTTTTACGTTCGAAACCAAAGGAAAAACGCCGACTGAAAACGAAGCGGTTTATGACACAGTTCAGATCGCTCCGGTCGATACGGTTCGAACCGATTATCGCACCAGTTCCGATTCGCATCCTGAAATTGTTCATCTGACCGACAAGACCCGGTACAGCTCGCTCGATTCTGAAGCCGGATCCGCACGCGATCGTGCCGGACAGGAAGCGCAACGCCTGGTCCGACTGGGACTGAAGATGGGTGCCGAGTCCGACGTACGACGCTTGTCGGAAATTGTACTCGAAGGCTTGTTCGGAGTCACTTCGGCCGATATCGGTGCCGTGCTGCTGTACAAGGAAGTCGACGCAACGCATCCGGATCATGGAAAACTTGATGTCGTCGCCTACAAGTCGCTCGATTCGCGTCCGTTCGAACGAGTTTCCGACTACGTGACGAGTGTGGCCCTCGAATCGCGTGCCGCTGTGGTCGCTCACGATGTCAGTTCCGACGACAAATTCAAATCGAGTGACAGTCTGCGTGCGATGCGGGCCGAAAGCATCATCTGTGCGCCAATTCGTACTGCTGACCGGATGCTCGGGTTGATACAGCTCTATTCGACGAATCCCGACAATCGACTGGAACCGGACGATGCCGAATTCACGCTCGCCGTTGCGGACCAGCTTGCCGGTGCCCTTGATAACCTCAAGGAAAAAAGCCGCCTCGCCGCCGGGTTGGCCAGGGCCGAAACCGAGAACAAAACGCTTCGCGAACAGTTGCTTATCGAAACAGAACTTGTCGGTGACAGTGAATCGATCCGTCGCCTGCGCGAACGAATTCTGAGGATTGCACCGACGGGTGCAACCGTTCTGATTCGGGGCGAAAGTGGCGTCGGTAAGGAACTGGTCGCACGCGCTATCCATCAACATAGCAATCGGGGCGGCGGTCCGTTCGTCACGATGAATTGTGCTGCACTCAGCGAAAGCCTGCTCGAGAGCGAACTGTTCGGGCACGAACGAGGATCGTTCACGGGCGCTGTCGGTCGCAAGATCGGAAAGTTTGAACAGGCTCACGGGGGAACAATTTTTCTGGATGAAGTGGGAGAAATGAGTCCCGCGATTCAGGCGAAATTCCTGCGAGTTCTTGAGGGACACCCTTACGAGCGGGTTGGAGGAGGTGCCGAAGTACGCGTCGATGTGCGCGTCGTCGCCGCAACGAATCGGGATCTCGAAAATTCGGTCGATCAGGGTCGATTCCGCAAGGATTTGTACTTCCGCCTGCAAGTCATGGAACTGATTGTCGAGCCGCTACGAGACCGGCGAACCGATATCGCCATCCTGGCCAAGCATTTCATGTATCGCTTTTCAAAGAAGTGCGGTCGAACCGTCACGTCAATTCTGCCGGGTGCCATGTCGACACTCGTGAATTACGGTTGGCCAGGTAACGTCCGCGAATTACAGAATACGATCGAACGAGCGGTCATCCTGTGCGCGGGCGAATCACTCGGACCCAGCGACATTCAGTTGTCGGCACTCGGCCGCAGCGAACACTCGTCCGCCACGTCAGAGTCCAGTAGCGGATTCCGTCCGATTTCGATCGATCTTATCGAGCAGGAGCATATTCTCGCGACGCTCGAATGGACCAAATGGAACAAGTCCCAGGCCGCGCATATCCTTGGCATCGAACGTTCAACGCTCGATCGCAAGCTGAAGAGATACGAAGTCGAGCGACCGAGTCGTGGATGATTCGTCGAAGTTCAGAAACGGACGCGGAAGGGCGAGCTCGTTGTGGCTCGCCCTTGCCATTGTCTGGGTTGTCGGATTCTGTCTCTGGTTTTTCAGCTTCGACCTTCCGAACAACAACATTCCGCGCCGCGAGCTTTGGCGAGCGCTTCCGTATCACATGCTCGATCTCGCCGATCCTCCGGTTGACCCCAAAGCGGCACCGTGGAGCTGGCTGTTTCTATTGCAACGGCTGCCGTTTCTGGCGATCGGAATCGCCGTTTGGCTGGGGGCGTGGGGCCTCGGCTCTCCTGTCGTTCACCGGATCTCGTTCGAATTCACCCGGTGCGAACGTCTTTTCTTCTCGCTGTGCCTTGGGCTGTCGGCTGTCTCGTTAATCGTGCTTTGCCTGGGACTGTCCAGGCAACTTTCACCCTGGCCGCTCGCAATAATCCTGATGGTCGCGTTCTGCGTCGAAGTCAAATCGCGCCTCAAGCACCGTTCAAATATATCCATCTCGTCGGAAACACTGCCAAATCCGTTGATTGAAGATGCGCATTGGTCACGCCTGGACATGCTCTTCGTCACTGTCATCGCCGTCTTTGCCAGCTTTCAGATTCTGGGCGCGATGACGCCGCAAATCGATTTCGATGCCGTGGCCTATCATCTCGGTGGACCCAAGGAGTGGTTCCTGAAAGGACAGATCGTTCGCCTGCCTCACAACGTCTACACGAGCTTCCCGTTCCTCTCGGAAATGCTGATTCTGTCAGGAATGGTCCTGTTGGGTGACTGGCAATGGGGAGCTCTTGCCGGACAAGCGGTGATTGCCGGATTCGCACCACTCACAGCACTCGGGTTGTTCGCTGCTGGTCGGCGATGGTTCGGCGAAACCTCGGGCTGGTTGGCAGCTTTAGTCTATATGACATCGCCGTGGACCTATCGTATTTCGATTTTGGCAGGTGCCGAAGGGACTCTCAGTTGCTATTCGTTCGCCGCACTTTTTGCTGTGCTGCTTTTGCGAAGCCGGGTTGCCGACACACTGGCAGGAAACCGGTCGTTCGGACTGGTGTTGCTGGGCGGAGCGATGGCAGGGAGCAGTATGGCGTGCAAATACACGGGGTTGATCTCGGCCGTAATACCTCTCGGCCTGATTTCAGTCTGGACGGCAATCACGACCCGTCGCGAGCAACGGACTCGACGAGCGTTGATCAACGGCACAGTCTTCACGATCGGCGTACTTGCAAGCGTCGGACCATGGCTTTTAAAAAACACTATCGAGACGGGCAATCCGGTCTACCCGCTTGCCGTTCGGGTTTTTGGCGGCATTGATCGGGATGAAGAAATTGATGCCAAATTTCGCAGGGGGCACGCGAATCGATATACGAACTGGAACGAACGGTTGAGTGACCTTCCGGCGAAATTGACGGATGCCCTAACGCGAAATGATTGGCACAGCCCTTTGATGTTTTGCCTCGCGCCGCTTTCGTTCTTCAGGTTTCGAAGACGCAACGCGAGCTCGAAACGGTTGCCGGTACTTGCGAAAGGGGGCACCGCCAATCCCGTGTCGGCCAGCGTGGCCGCAGACTCATCGCAGCAGTCGCTGCAACGAGTCGTTCTGTGCATCACATGGCTGTACATCGTGTGGCAGTTCGTGACATGGTGGCTGTTGACGCATCATATTGATCGTTTTTACGTTCCGATGTTTTCTTCGGTCGCACTCCTTGCCGGAGCGGGCGCCACCTGGCCGACAACTGAATTTGCGCACATCACCCATCGGCGATGGACATTTTGGGGCTGGTTTTCAGGAAGCATCATCGGGGCATCGATTCTTTTTAACGCGCACGTCATGCTGCTGGTGGGAGGGTTCAACGCCGGGCGAATAGACCTGCTGGCTGCCCGAGAGATTGCTACAAGGACGACACCGCGATTGACGTGGTTGAACGCGGAGTTTGACGCTGGCCATTTTCCGCCAGGTGCAAAGGTTCTGAGCGTCGGAGAGGCGCAGATGTTTCACGCGCGGTACCCCGCTCTGTACGAAACTGTCTTCAACCATTCGTTGCTGGAACGGATCTGTATGGAACCGGGCTCGAAGCCTCCTCAACTGCGACCGGTCGACGACATTCGAGCCGGGTTCCGTCGTCAGGGGATCACTCACATTGACGTGAACTGGGCCGAAATCCTGCGTTACCGCGCTCCGGGCAGTTACGGATACACCGACTTTGTACGACCGGAAACGTTTCAGCAATTGCAACGGGCGGGAATCCTGGGAGCACCGTTGAATCTCCCCCGATCAATCGCATTGGCGCCACTCGGGAAGGACGCGGAAAAACAATTGCAAACGTGGGGTCCAGGCTTGATCACACAGTCTGATGGTCGGCCAGCTTATGTTACGGGACAGATTTTTCCGGTCGTTCCGGATCGTGATATTCGATGACGCAGATACATAGTCAGGCTGCAGCGCGAGACGATCTCTGTACGTAACCCTGAATCAACAATGCAGCACCGAAATAACTACGTGGTGAGCCTGCGTCAAGTACGTTTCGGACGTTGCCATGACGTCTATCCCCTTCATTCCCTGTCTTCACTTCGGAATAAGTTCACAATTTGGCACCGTCCTTCATCGTGTTCATCGCCGCCCGGTCCACGATCAAACCGACCACGCAATCGTTGACGCAGCGACGTGGCGGCTCAGCAGTGGATTCGCCCTCCCGTTGACCAACTTCGCCGGTCTAAAGTGAGGTATCCTCATGATTCCATTCCGCAAACAAAAATCGCAGTTACCGCGCGACACACGTCGGGAAACGATGCGACTAAGGAACAAAAAATGTAACAGGAAGCCTGGCTTCGCCCCCCCATGGACGGCTTTGCCGCTTAACAGTCGACCTTTCCTCGTTGTACTCTGACCCAAAAATGTGGTAGCAACCGGCCTGTGAACACGTCAACAGGGTGCCCGATATGCCGGAAAGAATCCTTCCGGCGGGCTGCAAGTTCTGCCCGCGCGGTCTTCCCATTGCTGGCATAGCCTGCCGTATGCGTCCGGGTCCGAGACTAAACGCCAGGTGTAGAACGGTGCTCGCAGTTCCGAGAATCCTGCTTTGAACTCGAACAGGGAATCTTCAGTTCCGCCGTAACCACCGCCCAGATGCAACATCCGGTTGCCACGCTCTTTCGCCCAGGTGCGAACGGAATCGACAAAGACTTTTGACGGATACTGGCTGAAAAATTCGTCCGTCGTTCCGCTCAGATGATATTGAACGATGCCGCTGACTTCAGAAAAGATTCCTCCGCACGCAACGGCTCCGTCTTTCTTGCAAATCGCCAGATGCAAAACGTCGCCGATTGCGTCGCGAAGTTCCGAGAAATATGATCGCGAAAAAAAGTAGTTCTCACTCGCACCGACGCGCCGCATTGTTTCCGTGTACGCTCGAAAGAATTCGTCGAAATCCTTCCAGTCCGATTGAATTTCGACTGTGAAGCCGTTCTTTCTGGCTCGATTAATCGGATTCTTGTGGCTTCCTCGTGTTTGCCGCCACAGTTCCGCCTGCGGCACGGTCAGGTCGATACAGACCGTGTGACAGTGCGACACCAGGTACCCGGCCTTACGAAGTGGCTCAAGCGGAAACGGGATCGATGGATGCGTTCGGACAAACGCGCTGACGATGCCCCGCGACTTCAAACCCTGGCTCAATTCGCGAAGGGCTTCGGCAAGAAACGAATCAACAGAATCGTCACTCGGGCCGATCACCAGCGGACTGGCGTACCCGTACGGAGTAATCGCATCGTACAACATCGTTGCCGAGCCACACGCCGCCGGGATGGGCCGAACGATCAGTGCCAGCAGGAACCGACGTCCGTTGTCATCGTCTGCATGGAAAGCAAGCGGTTGGCCATCGCGGTTCGGAGCACACAGCGGATCTGTGGCGCTGAGTTCTACGTACCGGGGCAAATGATAAAAGTCGTAGGCAGAGTCGGCGAGAAATCGACTCCACAATCCCGAATCTGGCCCAATGAACTCACATCGCATCCAAAATCCCCGGCAGGCGAGCGGGCAACGGCATTCGCAACCGGCAGCCCGAAGTCAGTGCCATTGGGCGAGCGGGGGAGTGAATCCCCCGATTCCAGGAGTCCGCTTTCAGCTCAGATTTCGATCCTGAATCCATTCGGTGTGAAACATCTGACCTCGCGGCTTGTCGATCCGCTCGTACGTATGCGCACCGAAGTAGTCGCGTTGGGCCTGCAACAGATTCGCCGGGAGCCGTGCCTGTCGGTAACCGTCGAAGTAACTGAGTGCGGCACTGAAAACCGGAATCGGCAAACCGAGCTGCACGGACATGGCGATCACGCGACGCCAGCTCGGTTGGGCTTTTTGTACTGCGCTGCTGAAGAAATCGTCGAGCAACAGATTTTCAAGGCTGCCGTTCTTGTCGAACGCCGCCTTGATATCGCCAAGGAACCTCGACCGGATAATACAACCGCCTCGCCAAAGGAGCGCGATATTTCCGTTGTTCAGCTTCCAGCCGAATTCTTTTGCGGCCGCATCAAGCTGAACGTAACCCTGTGCATAGCTGCAAAGCTTTGACGCGTAAAGTGCCTGACGCACGTCTTCGATGAACTGTTGCCTGTCGCCGGTAAACTTCGCATCGACGGGCCCTTTCAAAATGGCACTCGCACGAACGCGAGCATCTTTCTGCGCCGACAGACAGCGGGCGTAAACCGATTCAGTAATCAGCGTCGTCGGAACTCCCAGATCCAGTGCATGCTGACTCATCCATTTCCCCGTCCCCTTTTGCTGGGCGGTATCGAGGATCATGTCGACGAGATGAGTTCCCGTTTCCTTGTCTTTCACGGTGAAGATGTCGCGCGTGATCTCGATCAGGTAACTTTCGAGTTCCCCGTTGTTCCACGATTTAAAGACGTGGTACAACTCGTCATTCGTCAATCCAAGTGCGTTTTTCAGAATGAAGTAGGCTTCGCAAATGAGCTGCATATCGCCGTATTCGATCCCGTTGTGAACCATTTTCACATAGTGGCCCGCACCGGCATCGCCGACCCAGTCGCAGCACGGAATGTCATGATTCGGCCCGACTTTTGCCGAGATTTTCTGGAAGATCTCTTTGACGAACGGCCAGGCATCGTAGTGCCCACCCGGCATAATACTGGGCCCCTTGAGTGCTCCCTCTTCGCCGCCGGAAACACCGGTTCCGATGAATCGCAGGCCCGCGTCGCGCAGGTCCTTGTCCCGTCGGTTCGTATCAACGAAGTCGGAATTGCCACCGTCGATCAGAATATCGCCAGGCGACAGGATCGGCTTTAATTGCTCGATCACGCCGTCGACCGGAGCCCCCGCCTTCACCATAATCATGATGCGTCGAGGAGCCTTCAGGCTGGCGACGAACGATTCCAGTGAATGGTAGCCTTGAATGCGATCAATGGTCCCGTCGTGCACCTTGTCGGCGGGTTCGTCCTTCAACCCCGCGACAAATTCGTCGGTGGTCGAGGTCGTGCGGTTATAAACCGCGACCGAAAAGCCGTTGTTGGCCATATTGAGAACGAGATTCTGACCCATCACG
>JANXOO010001109.1 GCA_025353525.1 Schlesneria sp.
GGCCAGGCTGTTTACCAACCCGTTTCAACAGAAATTCCGTCACGATTCGGGCCCATCCAGTTCGGCCACGACGCGCCGGTCGATGGTTTTGAAATAAGCGGTTCTTTGGCCGTCGCAGCAGCCGCAAACAGCATTGCCATCGCTGGCACGAGCAAAAAGTATTGACGGTTGATCATGCGGAACGAATCCCCACGGTGAGACTTGAAAGCGACACACGTTGTACGCCCACGTCATCAAAGTTGGCGGGGTCAAGCCATTGCCGGAACGCATTCCTCAGTGCTGGCCATTCAGAATCGACAATCGCAAACCATGCGGTATCGCGGTTTCTCCCTTTGACAATTGCCGCCTGCCGAAAAACTCCTTCGTACGAAAAACCCAATCGCTCCGCCGCACGTCGCGACGGAGCATTGAGCGAATGACATTTCCACTCGTACCGGCGATAGCCCAGGCTGAACGCGCGTTCCATCAGTAAATACTGGGCTTCCGTCGCCATGGGCGTTGCCTGCAACAGCGGAGAAAAATTGATGTGACCGACTTCGATCGAACCGTGCCTTGGGCCGATCTTGAGGTAACTGGCAAGACCCACCGCTTTTTCTGATTCGAGATTTACAATCGCAAAAAAGATCGGATCGGCCGCCAGGGCCGACTGTTTTAACCAAACGACATAATCTTCGAAATTAATAAATGGACCGTATGGAAGATACGTCCAGTTTCGACCTTCCAGATCAAGTTGATTGGCGTCGTACAGATCGCGTGCGTGGCGATCGGGATTCAGCGGTTCCACCCGGCACAATCGTCCCTGCATTGCCTCGCGCGGCGGCAACTGCGGGGGGTTCCAATCAGGAACTTCAATCCCGACCGGCTGCTGCAAATGATTCATCTCGTGTTGCATCAAAGTCTTTCGGAAATCGGCGTTTGAGGTCGTCCTTTATCAGTGTAATCCCGATCGCTTGACCGTGCCTCCCTGAACGTCAGAAAGTGCATGCGTGACGATGAATGCTGATTCGTCGAGTTCTGCAACGATGGTTTTCACACGGCCGATTTCCAACCGGGTCACGACACAGTACAGAATTTCCTGCTCGATACCGCTCTTTCCACCCCGTGCTTTGTAAATCGTCACGCCGCGACCCAATTCGTCCATGATGCGTGTGCGAATCGCGACACTTTGTTCGGAGACGATCGTCATCGCAGTGAACTGCTCGAGGCCGTAAATCAGAAAGTCGAGTGTCTTCGCTGCGGCGACATATGTCAGAATCGAATACAAGGCTTCTTCTGTTCCCAAAACAACAATCGCAGCCAGGAAGATCACGACGTTGATTCCCAGGATGATGTCCCCGACTTTCAGCAGATGGCTTCGCTTGCTGATTAACAGTGCGGCGATTTCAGTACCGTCCAGAACCGCACCGCCTCGAATCGCCAACCCAATTCCTGCTCCGATAAAGAATCCGCCAAAAACGGCCGTTAAAACCAGATCCCTCGTGACATCAGGAAAATGAAAAGTTGCCAGGATGATTGCCAGCAGGCCGATCGCAGACGTGCTTCGAATGGCGAACGCCATCCCGATCTGACGATAGCCAATCGCAATAAATGGCAGATTGATCAACGGTAACAGCAACGACAGAGATATTCCCGTCGCCTTGGCAAGCAACATTGAAACACCGGTCACTCCTCCGTCGATAAAGTTGTTCGACATCAGAAATCCGTGCAATCCCATCGCCGCAGAGAACGCCCCGGCAACAATCAGAATCGAATTGCGCAACTCGCGAAACAAATGTTTTCGAAACGCCGACCGTTTGGAACTGACGTGAGGCGGGAATGTGGTGACCGAATTCTTGCTGCTCGGTGGGTTCAATTTCCGCCGTTCACTTTCTGCTGATGTAGACCAGTGTTTTACAGTCGCGGGACCAGCTCACCCCGGTGTTGGCGCGGTTTTTCGGCTGATCAGGGAAACGGACAAATGGCTCGTTGGTATCCGCATCGAATTCATAGAGTTGGCTTTTAACTCCCGGTAAAGGAGCCGCCGGAAACATGATCCGGTTCCCGTCGGCGCGCCAGGAAAAGTCTGATTGAATCACCTTTCCGTCGCATCGCACCTTGAACTTCGGATCGTCATCCGATGCCGAAACGATGCCGATGTCGACCTGGCCGTTCGTATTGTAACCTTTAAAACAGATTCGCATGGAATCCGGAGACCAGCAAAAATTGTGTTCGATGTAGTTGTATGGCGACTTGCCCGGAGGAAAAACGACATGCTTCTTCCGCGTTGCCAGATCGCAAATGACGAGGTTTCCTCCGTCTTTCACGTACGCCAGCTTTTTACCATCGGTCGAGAAATGAATGGCCCAGCCACTGCGGTCGACAGAATCTTCGTTGACTGGTCCTTCAAAGTTGCGGATGAAGACGCCCTGTCCGTACTTCGAATACGCCAACTGGCGACCGTCGGCGGACCAGTGCGGAATACAGCCAATTCCCAAATCGCGTACTTCGTCAGAATTCACGTTGCGCACGAGTAAGTGAGCTGCAACGTTGCTCTCTCCGTACTTCCACCCATCGACCGCGACCCAGTTTCCATCGGGAGAAATCTCGGGGGAACAGATAATCGGATATCCGGGAACCGACAGCTTTTTGATCGAACCGTCTGGTGACCGGACAATGAATTCGGTCTTGTAGGCACCGGAGCCATTTGCTCCGAAAGGAAATTCGTCTTGCGATAACTGGCCACTTTTGTCGACATCCAGTCGCCGGAAGTACTCCGCACCAAGTGCCGCGAGTGACACGCCCGGCATAAACCGGAACTCATCGGGACTCAACAACCCGTCGCCGTTCGTATCGCCGGCCGATTGCCAAACGGCAAGCAGATTGATCACGGGCGACAACTGGAATTCTTCCATCGACAATGCCCCGTCTTTATCGTCATCGAAACCGGGAAACAGAAATTCACCTCCTGGATACCAGTCGGCCGGAACTGCTTCCAGTTCATCCGGGGACAGCTTGCCGTCCAGATTGGTGTCAAAATGCAGAAATTGCTGGACGGGATAAGTTCGATGATTGCCTCCGGAAAACTCGACAAAATCGAACTGCAAATCTCCGTTTTTGTCGATCGAATCAAACCATTGTTGCCGGTTTTCGATGGGACCGAGGGCACTGTAATAATCGTCAATGCTCACGAATCCGTCGGCATTTTTCTTGAGTGCGCGATACATCGACCAATGCACGACGTTACCGGTCCTGGAACGCAGCAAGTCTCCTTCGAAAGTCCGCACGCCGAATGCGATGTCCAGCACCATTTTGACTTCTTCACGAGACACGCTTCGGTCGGCGTTCAGATCCCAATCCTCAAACGTCGTCTTTTCGAGTCCTCGTACCAGTTTCGCAATCTCGGCAGACGCGAATTCATTCGGATTCAACACGCCATTGCCGTCCTTGTCCGACGTTGCCCAACGGCGTTCGATTGTCTCATAGCCGCGTTCTGACAGTCGAACGATCGGATCGAGTATCGCACCCTTCTGCGATTCCGGTTGACCAATCACGACCGCAAGAAATTCCGTCAGATCGAGAAATCCGTCGCGATTGGAATCGAAAACGTTGAAATCGCGAATCGACGTTTTCACATCGCGTCCGCCACCCCGCTTCAGGTATTCGCCTTCGGTCAGTTGACCATCGCCATCGATGTCGCATCGTCGAAACACTGCGACCATCGGATTTTCGAACAACCCGCCATTCGTTGCGGATGCAACCTGCTGTGCTTTCACCGAAGACACCGAAAGAACCAGGCTCGCTCCGGCCATCAGCAATCGGGTCATGAACAGACGGTACGATTTGGTCGAAGACATCGGTCGGCACTCCTGACAGGGACATCGCGTCATACACGACGATACCATAACGACGCTCGCCATATAAAGTTAACAAACGGGTTCACCAGAGTCTTGCCACGACGGGAAGTCATGCACGAGGAATTCATCGGAAACCGATTTCCATTGAAACACCGGATGGATCTTGTGGACGACTCAGGTGCATTTCACGAAGTGGACATATCACAATTGTTTCGCCCTCTTCTCTGCGTCCCTCCGCCCCCTGCGGTAGTATCTTCTGATCAGAAATGACTAACCGCAAAGGACGCCGAGAGCGCAGAGTAATATATTCTGCATTCATCCGTGAATCGCTCCCTGAAAAGCAGTCTTTACAACTGCACTTTGCGGCGATTCAGACATCCCGATCCTGCTCCTCAAAACAACGACAATTTCCAAATCCGCCCGCTCACACCATGTCGTTCGATAAAAGATGGCGCGAGCAGGGCACGACGGCGAGCCGAAATTTTCGCGGTGGCATATCCCTGCCAGAACGGACATTTCCGGACCTGACGTGCTCTGCCACCCCTGGCCGCTTGTTCGTTGCCGCCATCACTCGATATGCTGCGTCGTCACGTGCTCGACCTGCGCGGCTATGCCGCTGTCACCGGCAATTGAACCTCCGAAGGATTCGCGATGAATTGGAACCAGTTGTTCGCCCGCAAAAATCTCGACGATCTTCTGCACGAAATGAAAGGCGAACAGCGACTGAAGCGGGCTCTGGGGCCCATCAACCTGACTTCACTGGGCGTTGGTGCCGTCATCGGCGCCGGGATTTTTGTGGCGACCGGTGCTGCCGCTCGCGAAGTGGCCGGACCTGCATTGATGATGTCATACGTTGTGGCGGGACTGACCTGCATTTTCGCAGCGCTGTGCTATGCGGAATTCGCATCGATGGCCCCGGTCGCCGGTAGCGCTTATACCTATGCCTATATCACTATGGGCGAGTTGTTTGCATGGATCATCGGCTGGGATTTAATTCTCGAATACGCTGTCGGCGCGGCCACAGTGGCTAACGGATGGTCGGGATATTTTCAAACTGTCCTCGCCAAGACAGGCTTGCACGTTCCGTCATTCTGTAACAAGGCAACGGTGATCTACGAGAACGGTCATTTCGTTTTGACCGGATCGCTGTTCAATCTGCCTGCGGTCATCATTGTTGCCATCATGACTGCGGTGCTCGTGAAAGGGATTTCAGAGAGTGCCGGGTTCAATGCCCTGATGGTGTTTATCAAGGTGTTCGCAGTGATCTTTGTCATCCTGGTCGGTTCGTTTTACATACACCCGGAAAACTGGACCCCGTTCGCTCCGTTCGGCTGGACCGGGCTGAACGTGTTCGGTCACCACATTGCCGGCGAGACAAATGCCGATGGAAACCCGGTCGGAATGCTCGCCGGGGCCGCGATTATCTTTTTCGCGTACATCGGTTTCGATTCTGTCTCGACACATGCCGAGGAAGCGAAGAACCCGCAGCGTGATGTTCCCATCGCCATAATGGCATCACTGCTGATTTGTACTGTGCTTTATGTCGCGGTCGTCGCTGTTCTGACCGGTATGGTCAAATATGACCAGATCGACAAAGACGCAGGCGTTTCTTCGGCATTCAAACATGCAGGGCTTCCCTGGGCAGAGGTGATTATCGCGGGGGCGGGCGTCGCCGGAATCACTTCGGTGCTGCTGGTGATGATGTTGAGTGCTCCTCGCGTCTTCCTGGCAATGGCCCGCGACGGGCTGGTACCGAAATCGTTTTTCGCCGATATCCATCCGAAATACCAAACGCCCTGGAAGAGCACGATCGGGATCGGAATCTTCGTGGCTTTTCTTGCCGGATTCCTGCCGATCGATGCACTGCTTCACCTGACGAATATCGGCACACTGTTCGCCTTTGTCATCGTGTGTGGTGCGGTGCTGATTATGCGTTATACGCATCCCGAAGCCGTCCGACCGTTTCGCTGTCCGCTTGTTCCCGTTGTTCCGATCCTCGGAATTGCGTCGTGCCTGATGCTGATGTTCTCGCTGCCAGCGGCGAATTGGTGGCGACTCATTGCCTGGATGGGTATCGGACTTGTCATCTATTTCTGCTATGGGCAACGACATAGCGTGATGCGCAAAGTGACTGCGAATGATGTTACCTGAAAGTGACTGCGACTGATGTTTCCTGGTAGTTCAGACTGATGCCTATGCATCGATGATTGCTGTGGTGATGCCCAGGCTTCGCTGCCGGAGATATGCTGAAGCATAACCTACGTTGAAGCATCGCTTACTCTGCCGCACAACCTATGGAGTCTCGCCGATTATCCATGCGACGATCTGGCGATCGAGCCAGGCGGGACCTGCCGTTGTGACAAACCCGATGTGGCCGCCGTGCTTCGGGGCACACAATTCGGTGGTCGAGGACAATTCGGCATGCTCAAACGGATGGAACGGAACCACCGGATCATCCTGAGCCGCAATAATTAATGTGGGAACGGCAATTGTGGATAGAAATTGCCTTGCACTGCATTGCTCGTAATACGCAGACGCTGAGGAAAAGCCGCAGACGGGCGCTGTAAACGATTCGTCAAATTCTCGCATCGATCGCGGCAATCGTTGAAACCACCCGTCAGGAACAATTGCGTCCGGTCGAACCCGCGCACGAAGTCGAATGTTGCGAATGCAAAGATTTGCAAAGTATCGGTCGTACCATCGGCCCAGGCCCGTTTTCAGCGATTCGATGCAAACGGACAGGTCGATTGGCGGACTGATTGACACCGCTCGCTCGATACCTGCCGTCCCCCCCTGCACCGCCCCCGCTTCGCCGAGCAGTTTCAGCGCGACGTTTCCGCCAAGCGAAAAGCCAACCAGACAAATTGGCGAATCAGGAACCCGATCGCGCAATACCGACAGCACCGACAGCACATCGTCCGAACGACCGCTGTGATAGGGGAACCGAGCCATGGAAACACCTGCCCCGCAACCGCGCCAGTCGAGTCGGATTGTTCTGACATCCCGAAGGTTCAATTGATGAGAAATCCGCCGCATATATGGGCTGTTGTGACTCCCCGCCAATCCGTGCAGCATTAACACCACCCGGTCACCCGGTTGCCACCCCGCCGGACAATCATCATGAAAAACGAGTCGATCGCCATCGTCGAGCGACACTTCTCCCGTCGTACTGGTCGTCGTCGTCAAAATGCACGGATTGGACTTTTTTCGAAACAGAAAAACGCCCGCCAGTGTTTGTACGTGACCGTTCCGCATTGGCCACGAGGGGTCGAATGCCTCGATCCGGCTTTGCTGACCTTGTGATGGTGCAGAAACTTGCATGGACGATTGAAACTTGTTGGACCAACGAGACTGAAACGTTCGGCATGGGCCGTACTATGTCAGACTCATGGTAACCGTTTTGAGTTCGGTGTAGTTAGACAGCGCGATCTCTCCCAGTTCGCGACCCATACCGCTCATTTTGAAGCCGCCGAACGGTGCAGCTGCGTCAAAGACATCGTAACAGTTGATCCACACGGTTCCCGCACGAACACTCGCCGCAAACTTGTGAGCTTTGGCAATATCACGAGTCCAGACAGCGGCGGCCAGTCCGTAATACGTACTGTTCGCTCGTTCGATGATGTCGTCCGTATTTTTGAACGGAAGAATGCTGAGGACCGGTCCGAAAATCTCGTCGCGAGCGATCGCCATGTTGTCGGTAACGTTTG
>JANXOO010001142.1 GCA_025353525.1 Schlesneria sp.
TGAATTCGCCGCCTCGTCCGTCCACGGAACTTCCTCCTATCGAACCGCCTCCTTGCGGAACTCAGTACCAAAACCACTCGATCCAGGAGTGGAGATCAGACGAGAAGAATAGCAGGCCGTCGCAATGGATTCATCGACAGCAAGCACCGTAAAATAAATGCGGCAAAACGGGATTGCACCCGGGCGCGGCCGGCGGTTGATGACCAAAGAACCCAGTACACGCAATTTAACCGGTTGCAACTTAAGTCGCCAGATTGGAACGGGTTTCTGGTCGAACTCTGAGTCTTCTGTGGCTAAAATCGTCCCGAAAACAACGCAAAAGAAGTTAGTCACAGCGGGCTTAGCGACCGTCGAGAGGAAAACATGAAGGACGACCTGACTGTCGCACCAGAGCGCGGAAGACCCGTTGCACCCCGCGACCGGGCGCGGATCTCCGGTTGTGCCCATCAAACAGTCGGTTTCCAGTTGCGGAACGGTTTTTCGGGTGCATGAATTATTCACGTGCTTAAGAATAAGAAACAGAATGCCTGGAATTACCGCTCGATTCAGATTGTTTAAATGAAGGTCTTTTCGTTCGTGCGTGATAAATCCAATATGCGTGCACTCGATTACTATAGCGTTGCCCAGGTGTCACAAATGAGGTTATTATGACAAACGCAAAGAGAACAATGTGGTTGACGGCCGTAATTGCAGTGGCAGTAGCGATTGTGATTGGTGCGACCAGGTTTTTTCCCTATCGACGCCAGTCGCCTCAAGTGCTGAAATCCGCTTCTGTTGCTCGTGTGCTAAGAATCGGAATGTCGAGAGTTGATGCGTTTTCATTCTTTCAAAGTCGTGAGTTTACCGTCGGCGAAGTCTTGGTCTCGACATCTCACTGGAAGCCTGTCTATGCGTTAGAGACGATGCGCATATCAACAAAATCATCTGGAGACGCGCTCTTGATTAGGTCTTATAAGTGCTCGCCGGAGGAACAGTTTATCGTCGGTTCACTTGTCTGGGAGTTCAATTTCCCAAAGGATAAATATGAGGCAAGGCAAGGGGACCTTCCCAGTCGGTCTTTTGAGCCTGTGGAAGCTATTTATGTTTTGCATGCGATAGACGGCTTTTCGGGAAAACGGTTAAGGTATCCCAAGGTTGGTAGTCTGGAAGATTTGGAAGAATGGGAACTGAATATGGAAAGGAAAACAGGTTCCGAGAAATGAAAAGGGGAAAAGGAAAGATAAGAAAAGCAGGCCATTTATTTGACTCGTACAGCGGTTGACGGTATTTTAGCATCATTATGCTTCGCCGCCCCCGCGTCTGTCCTGGCGGAATTTT
>JANXOO010001180.1 GCA_025353525.1 Schlesneria sp.
CTTACGTTCGGCGAATCGATTTTTGCTTCACACCCAAACACGGCAGCTGGCTGAACATCGCCGAGAATGAACTGAGCAGCATGACACGTCAATGTATCAGCGGACGAAGACTCGGCGAGTTGGAAATCCTCCAGCGAGAAATCGCCGCGTGGTCAGCGGACGTGAATCACACGCAACGAGGAATCGAGTGGCGAATGAAAATCGACAACGCTCGATACAAACTCACGTCCGTCTACCCTAAAATTCAATGCTGACAAACCACTAGTATTCGGCGACAATTATCCCTCCGGGAAAAAAATCGCTGTACAACCACTACTTGCCAAACAACTACGAAATTCCGCAGTTATTCTGTGTTTCCGGATGTCGTGGCACGTGGTAGAATCCAGGCATGAACACATTTGGAACAGGACCGACTTTGCGCGACGCTTGCCCATGGCTGAAGGATGATGCGGAGCGTCACGCTCGGATTCTCGATGTCACAGAGAGAAACAGCGTCATTGAAGGTCTCCCACCCTTTCGGGAGGAGACTCGCCATCAGATCCTTTTGGAACTCCAATCCCAGGCCGAAGTCGGCCACGAGCAAGTGACTCCCGTGCCATTTCCGCCATCGGTTGATAATCCTTCCTGAGCAAGGCGGCACTGGCGGCAGCGATGTACCGATCGGCTCCTTTTGGTGTCTGATCGTACGCCAAGAACGGCTTTTCTGCTTGTGCGGCCAGTAAGTCGGTGAACAGCTTCACCGTCCGAGCGTTTCCCTCACGGAAGGCATGAATTGCGAGAAACTCCCCTTGAATTTCCCCAACGGCTCGGCAGAAATCATCGTCATTCGTTAAGGATGACGCCCGGTACTTTGAAAGAACTGACCGCTCAAACTCCTGCATCGACCGATCGAGAAACTGAGCCGCTGGCCAGACCACACCAGGCTTGCTGATTTGCAGAGTTCTCCAACGTCCCGCCCATTCGAATAAGTCACCAAAAATCCGCTGATGAATGTGCTTCAACAGGTCACAGGTCAACGGTGTATCGGTTCGGACTTCTCTGATCAACGTTTCGTAAGCATTCGCGAGTCCGGCCTCTTCCCGAAGTTGCAGCGTTTCCAGGTCAGTAATGTTGAGCTTGTTGATAAGGACTGTTTGCGATGAATCAGCGTATTGAGCCTCGCCGTTGTCTGAGACATCGTATTTATTGGGGTGGAGAGGCGGCGTCATGCTGGTGACTCTATCGATTTTTCGTCACAGAAACCATGTAACCCAAATGGTAGTGATCGCGAATCGTAACTTCGGGGCCGACTCCAGGTACAAATCCAATGTTTCGCAACATCGGATGATTGGAGCGATTCCGCCGGTCCATTTCTGATATGATAACCGGGGTTCATGCAGAATATTTCAAACGCCACTTTTGGGCCATTGATCGCATATCTTGTTCCTGGCGCGACTGCCCTTTGGGGCTTGAGTCAATTCTCGCCGCCGCTTCATGCCTGGTTCGCTGCAACGCCAGCGAACGCTCCAACAATCAGCGGTTTCCTCTATCTGACGATCGCATCTCTGACGGTCGGCATGACAGTAACTGCCATTAGATGGGTAGTCGTTGACACTCTTCATGCAGTGGTGCAATCCCGTTTTGCGGACATCAATTTAGCGATGACACAGCAGTTTTCGCGATTTCGGCTTGGGGTTCAACTTTGCTGGACATCGGGCGCGGCGTCCATTTCC
>JANXOO010001204.1 GCA_025353525.1 Schlesneria sp.
GCCGGTTCAACTGCAATTACGGGCTTCGTCTTACCGATCCACATCACCGCGAAAAGAACCGAAATGAAAGCGCCCTGTTTCAGGCTCGAACCGGGTCGTTTTTCCTTGCGCGACGACGTGGGCACCGAGTCCGAATCGGCGTCCATCCGCATGATTGCGCGACGATGGGGCACAATACACAAATCGATCAGCGATGCTGCCAGCGCAATCGCGAGAAAAATCTGAAAGCGTTCCGAGCGACGGGTTCGCTGCTGACTTGCCGCATCTTTCCCGTGCCGACCTTGCAAGTGATCCGTATATAATTCGCCAAGGTCGTAAGCTCGCGTCCCTGCCGGAACATAGATCCCCGACGTTTTCAGGGCTATTTGCTCGAGCAGACTGCTGTCAAGTTTGCTCCAGACCTGCTCGCCCTGATATTCCTGAAACGAACCGGAATTGGCCTTCCGCGGAATTCGAGATCCACGTACGGCATCTCCCAAGCCGATCGCGAATATAGTCACACCTCGTTCCTTGGCGACGGCTGCGGCTTCCAAAGGATACGACTGCTGGTCGTCACCGTCGGTGATCAGAAGCATCGCCTGATCGCGGTCAGAGTTCGCGCGAAAAACTTCCAGTCCTTTGCGAATCGCGTCACCGATGGCCGTCCCGCCACGAGGAGCACTGTCCGGGTCGAGTTCTTCAAGAGCCCGACGAAACGAATCGTAGTCGACGGTCAAAGGACACTTCACGACCGCCTGACCGGCAAACGCAATCAAACCGATTCGCTCGCCTTCGAGTCGATTGAGCAGTGAAGAGACATCCGCGACGGCGCGTCCCAATCGAGATGGGGGGACATCATCCGCGAGCATCGATCGGGACACGTCGATTAATACATAAAGGTCGGCACCACGCGGAGTGACCTGTTCGAACTGGACGCCAAACCGCGGTCCGGCGAGTGCAACAAGCCCCGCCACAATCGCGATTTCGCGCAAACCGAGTTTTACCCAAAACCGCCAACGCGATTGAATTGGGAAAATGCGGGACCACATCGCGGGTGCGGCAAATGCAACACGGGCACGCCGCCGCCGCCGTTCGGAATTAAATGCGAACACAAACCACGCGGCAACTACCGGCAGAATAAAGAAAAGAAATACAGGATGCTGCCATTCCATCGCAAAAATCCGGAAAGTGCTAAAACGATATTAGTGCAAGTCGCGTTACGTCAGGGCGCGAAATCGTGTTTCGGTCAAAATCCCTGTTGCCAGAAGTATTGCGAATCCCGGTCCGGCGAACCACCAGTAGAGTTCTGTGTATTCCGAGTATTTCGACTCGGAAAACTCTGATTTTTCGAGGCGATCAATCTGCGAATAGACTTTTGCCAGTCCGTCAAAGTCCGACGCATGGAAATACTCTCCGCCTGCCGAATGAGCGATTTCCCGAAGCAAATCTTCGTCGATTCGAAACTGCGCAGCGACCAGGACGCGTTTGCCAAACTCGTCTTCCTGAGGAAACGGGACAACACCGTTACGACCGATCCCGATCGTATACACCTTGACACCCGATTCTGCGGCAATCTTTCCCGCCTCACGCGGGTCGATTGCCCCGGCATTGTTGTCTCCGTCGGTCAGCAGCACAATCACTTTGCTTTTTGCCCTGGCTCCGCGCAACCGATCGACGCCGAGCGCTAATCCGTCTCCGATCGCAGTCGCCAGATCTTCTTTAAGAGACTGAGCGTTGATAATTCGACCGCTGCGGTCACGAACGGGCCTGGGAATTTCGAGGCCGCGGACGATGTCGACGACCGCTCCGCGATCGAGCGTCAACGGGCACTTGCTGTCAGCAAATCCGCCAAAGGCGACGACTCCAATAAAATCGTCTTTGCGTCCTGCCAATCCGCTCGCCCGTGAACCCAGTACGAATTGCGAGATCACGTGTTTCACTGCGTCGAGGCGGCTGACATCCTTTCCATCGAGTGTAAAATCGAGTGCTTCCATCGAATGCGAAATGTCGAGAACAAGTTCGATCGCAATCCCTTCGCTCGATACCCGGGATTCTGATTTGCCCGATTGCGGTCGCGCCAATCCGGCGATCATCAAACACAAACCGATTCCGTAGACGATCGGCAGCAATCGCCTGACCCGTTGCAGCAACGTGACGGGAAGACCCTTCAAGTCATCGATGCTGGAAAAGAGGACGGCAGATTCGCCGCGCAGTCGCCATCGCACCCAGCCGACAGCAACCACAACCACGACGAGAAACATGCACGGCCACGAATAAAAGCGAAACGAATCCACAGTTCACACGCCTCCTGGATTGGCAGCATGTCCCGCGACAAGCAATGATGCCGAGTCGTCAGACCGCAGATCGACAAACTCGCGAGCTCGGGCAATCGATTGGTCGATCTGAGCTCCATCCGGTTGCTGTCCGGCATACTTCACCATGTCAGCCGCTTCGAGAAACTCTTTCAGCCGCACAGATCGCTCGGGTGAAAAGACATCCTTTGAACGCATCGCATACAGGAATTCTTCCGTCGTCTGCTCGGGAGCCCGCAGACCGGTCGTCCCCTCGATGAAATGGCGAACGATTCCCGTCAACCGCAGGTAGAAGTCCTTGACCATCCCTCGTGCGGGAAGGTTTTCCGACAGTAATGCGGTCAATGCCGCATGCGCGATTTCTTCGGGAGTTTGTCGCGTCAGAGGCACATCGGAAATGATGCGTCGTCGCCCTCGCCAAAAAACAATTACCGCCAGAACGACACAGGCGGCTGCCCCGGACAACCAGCCCCACGGAGTCGGCGATTCGAGAGGTCGCGGAGCGAGCATCGGTTCGAGATCGGCGAGGTTCGGCAGTTTATCGCCAAGTTCGGATGTGACGAGGACTTCGAGCGGTTCGGATTCGACAGCCGATGTCTGACCGTGCGCCTCGGAATTGGGCCGATGATCGATAAACTCAATGGCCAACGATCGAATCAGGTGCCTTCCAGCGTGTGTTGGTTCGAGTTGATACCTGAAACGATGCACGGACGGTTGCCCTGGTTGCGGTGCGGCCTGTGTCTCTTTGCGTTCGGAATAGTCCCGCACCAGAAAATCACCCACAGCCTGTCCGAACGCGGGGGCTTTGATTTCTACTCCCGGCAATGCGGTCGCCAGAATCTCCATTTCAACCAGATCGGACAACCGGGGTTCCGGAGGTGTGATCCGGATCACGAGTTTCACCGGTCCTTTTTCCGTAGTTCGTTCGAGCACGTCGCCCGTCACGGCCGATGAGGGCGACGGACTGTGAGTCGCGACTCCACAACCGGCAAGTATCCAAAATCCGCAGATCGCGAACTGTGAGGCTATTCGCGAACAATTCATCGCTGCCGCTCCCGCGCCCGAAAGAACCGTTGCAAACTTTGTGCGTACGACTGGTCGGTTCGAATTGTCAATCGGTCGACGTTCGCTCGACGCAGCCAGCCCGACAGTTTTTGCTCGCGTTCGTCTGCAACCCTCGCAAATAACGCTCGTACTTTCGGATGCCGGGTATCAAGTTCCAGCAGTTCGCCGGTCTCGGCATCGCGGAGCGTCACGAACCCGACATCGGGTAACGTTTTTTCTCGCGGATCTTGCAATGTTACAGCGATGCAGTCATGTCTGCGGTTAGCGACCGCCAGTTCACGAGAACATTCCGAGCCAAGAAAATCACTCATCAAAAACAAAATGCACTTCCGCCGCTGGACCTTCCCGAGGAATTCCAGAGCGCCAGCAATATCCGTCCGCGTCTTGACGGGTTCCATCGCCAGCAATTCCCGAATCAGTCGCAAAACATTGCTGCGACCTTTGCGAGGGGGAATGTATTTGATGACATCGTCGGCAAAGAACAACAGCCCGACCTTGTCGTTATTCTTCAACGCAGCAAACATCAGCACGGCAGCCACTTCGACGGCTGTTTCCATTTTGCTGAGGCGTTGTGATCCGAACGCATTCGACGCTGACGCATCGACCATCAACATGACCGTCAATTCACGTTCTTCGCAGAATGTTTTGACGTACGGAGCCCCTGCGCGCGCAGTGACGTTCCAGTCGATCGAACGGATTTCGTCGCCAGGAACGTACTCGCGTACGGCGTTGAATTCCATTCCTCGCCCCTGAAACGCGCTCAGGTATTCTCCGGCCAGCAGATCGTTGACCTGCCGTCGGGCAACGATCTGAATCCGGCGTACTTCTTTGAGAACATCTTCGAGATCTCGGGCAGGCATCGAATCGGGTTCCGTCATGTCATGAGGTCGGATCTGCATCTCGTCACCGCGAAAATCGCGGGACGCGGATGCCAGGCGACTACCGTGTCGGCAAATGGTATCCTTCACTGTTCAACCGAATGCGGTAAAGGCTGGCCCCTGCTGTGATATAGAGCGTTTTGGCTTCGCTGCCTCGCCCGAATCCGACGTTGGTCGGAACTTCGGTCTTGATGTAAGCCAGTTCTTTCCCGTCGGGATTGTAGACGCAGATCCCCGGTCGGTTTTCAGCACGGACAGCAACGTACAGATTCCCGTCCTTGTCGACGACAAGCCCGTCGGGGCCATCCTGAGGCGAGTAGTCGATCAGCGTCTTGCGGAACGTGGCATTTCCGTCGGCAGTCAGGTCGTATGCCATCAATGCCATCAATCCTTTTCGAAGCGTTGTGACCACCTTGTCGGCCTGTGGTCCTGCCCCTCGCTTCAGGCGATCGATGGCTGTTGAGCCATTGTCGTTACTGACGACATACAGCGATTTCTGATCGGGTGAAATCGCGACGCCGTTGGGCTTTCCGGCGTCGGTGACAATACGGTGAATCGTACCATCGGTATCGATCCGATAAACGGACATGATCGATTGATCAACCGGTTCGTGCCCCAGGTAACGCGGGTCGCTGAAATAGATCCGGCCCTTTTCGTCAATCGTAATATCGTTTGGAGAGTTCAGCGGTCGGCCTTCGAACATTCCGGCGATGATGTAACTTTTGCCTGTCTTCATATCTGTTCGCGTCACACGACGGCCTCCGTAGTCCGCACCTTCTGCGACGATCATATTTCCCGCCGCGTCGAACTTGATTCCGTTTGACATCCCGCTGGGTGACCGGAAAATCGTTGTTTTGCTGGTGGCCGGATCGAACTTCCAGATATGCCCCGCCTCGATGACACCCTTCTCGTCACGGGCAACATGAGAAAACGTGATCTCGCTGAAATAGACCATTCCGTCCAGCCCGACCGAGACACCTTCGGTCAGCACGTGCGATTCGAACAGCTTTTCGACTTTCGCGTCTGGCGGAACAATCGGGTCGACGGCCATCAGTGGCGATGTGGCGAGAACAAGCCCCATTGCAATTGCCCATACACGAACCGGGTTCCCATAACGCCTGCGACCCGAATTGATGCTGACGCCAAAGGTGGGCTCGCCCGTAATACGGCGAGATGGAAGTCGACTTAACGAATTTCTTTGAAACATTCCGTCGAGGATTGACTTGGTCTGTGATGCGAGCTGTATGACGAGTCGTGAGCCAATTGTCATTGAAGTCTCTCCGGATTCGAGTTGTCAGCCGAATTGTTGAACGCAAGCCGATCAGGATATCTCAATGTGCTCTGCTACTTCAATCGAGTCAAGTATTCGCTTGAAATCGATTTGTACCCGACACGAACGCGAACCACGCAGCCTTCGGCCAAAAGTGCAGGTTTCCGCCCTGGCGGCTTGCCAAATTGACCTGAGCTCACCCTGAATTCCACATTTTATAGATTGTCCAGGTGAATTTGTGACGAAACCTGAAGCACTGCGTTGCGGCCCGCGATGCGGTTTTTTCGGAATGAGTTGAGTTGAACAATCGGTTAATTTGGTGCTCAGGAGTTGCGGTCGTATTCGCTGTGATCGCGACCCTTGTCGCTGCGCTGGTTCCCGGTACGGATGTGACCGAAATCCACCTTGCTGACAGTCCGGCAAATTTCAGCCTGGCGAATCCGCAGCTCGCCTACGATGATCAACCAACGTCCGGTGGGAAAGATCACCGGAGCGCCAATGCCTCGGACGAATTTCCGACCCGGTGGTCCACCGATGACCACGATGGATGGCGCATACCGATTCCTGGCGAGTCAGATGCCGCACCTTGTTTGTGGGGTGATTACCTGTTCCTGCTTTCGGCTGATTCCGGATCCCGCCGGGTATCGATGCTCTGCAACAATCGGTCGGACGGTCATATTGCCTGGCGAACGCAATTGCATGTTGCCGCCGTTCATGAAACGGCAGGCCAGCCGTCGCGAGTTTTCATCACTCCTGTTTGCGATGGCCGTAACGTGTATTCGGTCACTTGTTTCAACGGCCAATTATGGGTCACTGCTGTTAATTTTGACGGCAAAATTGTCTGGCAACATGCAGCGGGGCCGCATGACTTCATCGCTCAATATCGTTCGTCGCCGATCCTGTTCAAGTCGCTCGTGATCGTTGCTGCGGATCGTGCTGCCGGAAGTTACCTGGCGGCATTACATCGACAAACAGGAGAAATCATCTGGCGAGTCAAGCGTCCAGCTGGAGAAAGTTTCGGTACGCCTGCCATCGCGACGATCGCCGGGCGAGCACAACTGGTCCTCGGTGGACGAAAGTCGGTTCACAGTTACGATCCGGCAACGGGTGAGTGCATCTGGTTGTGCCGGACATCAGCCGAGCGATGCTCGAATTGTGTCGCCTTTGATACCGAACACGTCTACGCATCCTGTCCCGGGCTGAACGCGGGACTCGTGTGCATCAAGGCCGATGGACGAGGTGACATCACCGCATCACACCTGCTCTGGCAGATACCCGGAATCACCGGTGAATTCCCCTCCCCCGTTTATCACGACAAATCACTGTACGTCCTGGCTGACGATGGACGCCTGTCGTGCGTGCGGACAGATGTCGGAAAAGTCGAATGGACAAGACAGCTTGCCGGTCACTTTATCGCTTCACCTGTGATCGCCGGAAAGTTTCTGTTATGTGCCAGCCGATCGGGAAAAGTCTGTTTCGTTCAGACAGGAATTCCAGGTTTGCCAGCAATCGAAAACATGCTTGCTGGCGGAATCGATGTAGCTCCGATCGTGGCAGGAGACTCAATCTATATCCGGACATCGCGCTATTTGCACCGGATTGACCCGACTTTTCCCGAACCTGTCGCCGAGCGAACGGAGCCTGAGCATCGCCGATTCTGATCAGGAATCGAGCCCGGTCGTTCGGGGTTGCAACCGGAGTTTAAACAGTCGGCGAGTACCTGATATGGAACGACGTTTTCGTGACGTTGGCCATTTGGCAGGCTCCCTTGCTAGAATCGGCTGGTGGTCACAGCGACGGTTGCGGTACGAATGGACGAAGGAGGATTGGTGATGCGTTTGCACGATTTAAGTCTGCGGTATTTTGCGATCGGTCTTGGTGCGTTTTTTTCATTCCACAATCCGGTCTTCTCGGCGTCGGTCGACCAGAATATCAGCGTGATCAAGTCAGTCGGCCCGGACGGAGAAAAGCACGCTGAAGCGATCGCGGCCGTCAAGGAGTTATCCAAAGCGCCTGTCGAATCGATCACGGTCATACTGCGCAGTTTTGAGGGAGCGAATCCGCTGGCAGTGAATTGGCTGCGATCTGCTGTCGAATCGATTGCGGATCGCTCATTGACAAAAACGGGAAAACTTCCGGCGCCAGC
>JANXOO010001274.1 GCA_025353525.1 Schlesneria sp.
GCATTCACTGCTCGCTCAATCAGGTTGTCGCGTCGACCGGTCGACTCAGTTCCAGCGATCCGAACCTTCAGAATATTCCGATTCGTACCCGTGAGGGTCGTCAGATCCGACGCGCGTTCATACCGGGCGAACCAGGCTGGAAACTGGTCTGTGCTGACTATTCCCAGATCGAGCTGCGGATACTCGCTCATTTCAGCGGAGATGCCGCGTTGAAGTTGGCCTTTGATCGTGGAATCGATATTCACGCGGCCGTCGCATCCGATGTCTTCGGTGTGGCAATTGACCAGGTCAATTCTGACCAGCGCCGCGTCGCCAAAGCGGTCAACTTTGGAGTGATCTACGGACAAAGTCCGTACGGCCTGGCTGCCACACTGGGGATCGAGAAAGAGGTCGCGGCAAAGTTTATCGATGACTACTTCAAGAAGTATTCCGGAGTCAGTCAATTCATCGAACAGACTCTGGACGAATGCCAGTCAACAGGATATGCGAAGACGATATTGGGTCGCCGCCGCCCCATCGAAGGGATCCGCACGGATCGCAATCGCAGCCTGAACATGCCGGAACGCACTGCCGTCAATTCGGTGATTCAAGGTTCCGCCGCTGATTTGATCAAACGCGCGATGATTCACGTTCAGGAAAAACTGACGTCGACGAATCATCCGGCGCGGATGTTATTGCAAATACATGACGAACTTGTTTTTGAAACTCCGGATGCGGAAGTCAAATCCCTGATCGAACTGGTCAAATACGAGATGGAGCACGCGATGACGCTCGACGTTCCGCTCGTTGTCGATGTCTCGGCGGGAATTAACTGGCTCGACGTCGAATCGGTGTGACTGTAGTCGGTCTCCGGCGCCGGATTCCGAAACCCCGATCATTTCCCGGCTTCATCGGGTCAGTCTCCCCGTAATGTCGCGACGATCGGTTGCCGTGAGGTTGCTCGAATCGCAAATACGGTCGCCAGCATGCCTGTCGCGAATACGAGCGACAACAGAACAGACAGTGATCCGAAGGGGACCGACGCTCCTCGGTTAAACAGGTTGGGTGATGTTGCGAGTAGCGCCGAAGCTGCTCCGGCCAGCAGCCCCCAAATCAGTATGAATGCGTTCTCCCAAAGGACAAGGCTCGCAACATCCCGCTCGCGAAATCCGACAGCTCGCAACAAAGCGAATTCACCGCGACGTTCCAGGACGTTTCGCAGCATGACAGTGGCCAGGCCGAATGTCCCCAGCAATAGCCCCAGTCCACCAAGCGTCTGGAATGTCGAGAGATAAGTATTCTGGACCGACAGGAATCTTGCCAGTCGTTCAGAGACCGGTTCGACGTCAAAACCGTATTCCGCCAGTTCTGTTTCCAGAAACGTTGTCGCCACGTCCGCGTATTCAGGGGGAACCTCAATCAGGAAGTATCGAAACCCCTTTTGTTCCGGAAAAATCCGGAGAAAATTTTCTTCCGACATGACGAGCACTCCCTGAAAAATGCTGTCCTGAAACATTCCTTTGACAGCAAGTTGATGCTGTGGCTGTTCGTCATTCGGAACCGCGATTGTTGTGCCGACGCCTTTGTGAAGCGAAAACATCAACGTATTCATATCGCCGAGCACTGGAATCGGACCGGAATCAGCGTTGCCCGCCGATGCGGACGAATCGTTTGTTGCGGAACCAGGTGCCACCCGAACCCGGCCGGGATTTGTCGAGGAAGCGAGTTCGCGCCACGAACCGGCCGCGAACGCGAACCGCCCTTCGTCAATCAGCGATTGGGGCACACCCAGTATTGTCGGCAAACTTGTCTGATAGAGGTTCAGGCAACTGGCGTCTTCGCCCGGCTTCACTCGAAAGGGTACGATTTTCATCGCCGCCAATGCCTTCGCCGCCGGAGAATCGGCCGGAGGTGCGAGTTGCAGTTTCTTGCGACCTTCGGCCGTATTGAGGTCGTAAAGAATCGGGCTGCTCGACTCGGCGACCAGCGTAAAACCGCCATTGCCGGACGACTTCACCGGTTGGTCGCCGGTCGGGTCGCGACGGAAGGCCGCCACGGTGACGATCAAAAACGTCGCTGTCGCGATCATTCCTGCCGTCATCACCGTACGTTGCCGGTTTCTGGAAGCGTTCCTCATTCCGAGTTTTCCACACGCAACGATCCCCGCGCCTCGGACGGCAATGCCACCTTCACCTCGTAACCACGCCGACAGAAACGACAGCGATGCAAACAGCAACAATACTCCGATTCCGAAAAACGCTCCGGAAGCGGGAATTCCACCCAGGACGACACCGACGATTAATGTCACGGCTAACAGACTGGCGATCATGGCGCGGCGGAATACTTTCTTCGCCTGTTTCATTTGTTCGGCAACGTCGGATTCCTTATTCGTCACGCCCGCCAATTGCTCGCGAAGGCTGAGTTGTTTCAATTGCCGCAATGCCCATCCAATTGAAATGAATGCCACACCAACAGCGATGCCAAAGCCTGTGACGAGACTTTGCAATCGGATTTCTAGTAACAGGTTTTTCGTTCCGATGGCACCAACCCACCAATGCGTCAGTCCATAAATCATGGCTTTGGCATACGCGGTCGCGGCGATGGTTCCAATCAGTCCGCCTGCCGTTGCGGTCGTTAGCCCTTCCAAAAGCATCTGCCGTCGCACCTGTCGGGACGTATAACCAACTGCTCCCAGTAACCCCAGATCGCGGATTCGCTGTTCGATACCCAGCCGGAACAGCAGCCCGATCAGGATCATCGCGGCGACGATCAGAAAAAGGCTGAACCCGATGAACAGTCCGGAAAAGTCATTTGATCCGCTGGCGGCAATCAGACCGATCGCTTTGACCGGCTGAAATTGCAAACCAATCCCGGCAGGAGTGAGCTGTTTCAGGAACGATGTCGCAAATTCGTTGCGCAATTGTTTCAGAGAATCATCGTCCGCGTCCTTTTCGAGCGGCTCTGTTTGCGCAACGCGCAGCGATGTCAATGATCCGTACCGACTTGGCCAGATCGACTGAGCCGTCTTGAGCGGCAAGAACATCTTCGGAGTTGCCCTAAAGCTGTCCCAGTATTCATCGTCTCGCGGTGTGACCGCACCCATTTCCATAGGGAACGGCTGGTCCCAATTGGCCAGCGAGTCAACATCGGTGATCCCTTTCACTTCCGGGGTCAACGTTCGATCAATGGCGGCACCGGTCATTTTGACGATACCGCGAACGGTGGCAGATCGTTCCAGTTCGGGCAATTCGCCACGTGATCCGATCATGTGGTAGCTGAATCGGATCGTGTCTCCCACTTTTGCCCGAAGATCCGTGGCGAGAAA
>JANXOO010001281.1 GCA_025353525.1 Schlesneria sp.
CGAATTCAGCGGACAGATCTGGTTTGATAGCCCGTCCGGATGTGCGTTGTCGCCCCATCGACGCGATATTGGATTCCTGTTCCAGGACTACGCTCTGTTCCCCCATCTGACTGTTGCTGAAAACATTGGCTACGGCGTGCAGCGACTGTCTGAACTCGACCGACGAAGTCGCGTTGCGGAGATCCTTGAACGTTTCAATCTGACAGGACTCGAAAACCGGTTTCCACGGCAATTATCTGGCGGGCAGCAGCAACGAGTCGCACTGAGTCGTGTGCTCGTCCGGCGACCGCGATTATTGCTACTCGACGAACCCCTTTCAGCGCTCGATGCAATTCTTCGGGATCAATTGCGGGGTGAATTGCGGCGAATTCTTGTTGAATTTGCAGTTCCGACGATCGTCGTCACACACGACCGGATTGAAGCGATGTCGTTAGCCGACCGTGTTGCGGTCATGGATGTCGGTTCGATTCAACAAATCGGCTCGATGCACGAGGTGTTTTCTCGCCCCAAAAACGCCCGTTTGGCCCGTTTGACCGGAGTTGAAACGGTGGTTCCAGGCCAGATTGTGGAACATCGTGACGGACTTGCAGTGATACTAGTGGGGAGCATACGACTTGTTGCCGTCTCGTCCAATGTGACCTGTCGATCTGTTTATGTTTGTATCAAAGGCGAAGATGTCACATTACAGAAAGCAGCGTGTGAAGCGTCAAGCGTTCGTAACCAGGTCATGGCGACTGTCACGACGATGATTCCGGAAGGGCCATTGATTCGCGTCGGCCTCGATTGCGGCTTTCAATTAACCGCCCTGATCACTCGTCCCGCGAGCGAGGAATTGAGTCTGACGCCAGGAGAGGCAGTGACGGCATCGTTCAAAGCGACCGCGATTCACCTGATCCAGCGAAACGAATGACGTTGATTCTGTTGGTCGCTTTCTTTAACCCGCGAGGACGCACGACACACGGGTTCAGGGGATCGCAAGGGATTCTTTTGCTTGCAAGAATGCCGCTCATTACTTCCCTGATAAATAATGCGTACAACCCGCCATCGCCGCAATCGGCAATTTCTACCTGTTTTCGCCAGCTTCACATCGTCCGGATCCCGCGCGCACGCCGGATTTGCGCAGTCGTCAAGGTCTGTTTTCCAGGATCACCTTGCTACGACGATTTCAACTTTCCCGCCGGGAGAATCGGATGATTCGGTCATGCCGGACGATTCGCCGGATCGATTTAACAGGATAGCGGAACTGGTCTCTTTGGCCGTTGACCGTCCGACAGGACGTTGGAGCGCATCAGAAAATGTTTACAGCAAATCTGCCATCCGATTCGGCCGCATTATCTCGCGGCAATTCTTGCGTGATCGATTCGCTCGTATTGCAATCCGGGCAACAGACAGTCGCCGTGACGCATGACGGATTTTCAATCGGTGCGAGCCGTCAGTGCGACCTGCGGATGTCAGAAAACTCGATGCAACCGCTCCACAGCCTGGCATCTTCCTGCATCTCGGCGGGAACGTCCCGGTCGCTCACAATATCCGAGATGATGGCGCGTCCGCCCGGTTTCAAAACGCGATGAATCTC
>JANXOO010000279.1 GCA_025353525.1 Schlesneria sp.
ATCAAGTTCTTTCGCCTTTTTTGCCGAAACGATGGCCGCTTCCCATTCTCCCTCCAACCCAGGCAGACGCGAATGCCAACCCCATGCGTTCGCTCCCCATGGATACAAGATTCAATTTTTGGAAAAGAGTATTTACGCTGATCGAACTGTTGGTGGTCATCGCCATCATCGGGGTTTTGATCGCACTCTTGTTGCCAGCCGTGCAACAAGCCCGTGAGGCCGCTCGCCGGATTCAATGCAAAAACAATCTCAAACAGATCGGACTGGCACTCCGCAATTACCATGACGTGAATCTGCGTTTCCCATCGGCTTTTGGAAACCAGGATTATAAAGTCGCCTCTCCCAACGAACGATGGGGTCATTCCCAATGGGTTGCTGTACTGCCGTACATCGATCAAGCCCCGATGTACAACCAATGGAATTTCGTGGCCGATGACGAGGGATGGGGTGGAAATCAAAACATCTCGAGGACCGCGACGATTCCCGGCTACATCTGCCCGTCGTCGAATCTACCCGTCATGAGCCCCAATGGTTTTAAGACCGCTCATTACTATGGAGTACAAGGCGCAGTACCGTTCAGTAAATTCACTGACACAAACGGTTTTTCGGATTCGTCTGGAAGCTGGGGACAAACCTCAAGCCGTGGTATGATTTGTTGGGGCGGAAAGAAAATCTCTGAATGCACTGACGGCACCTCCAACACGTTAATCGAAGCCGAAGTCAGCCACTTCGTGTTTGATTCAACTGGCAAGAAAGATGATCGTCGCCCGTCACGCAACTGGAGTTGGTCCATGGGCGGCCTGACTGGCTGGCAGGATTGGGCTCCTGCGACGTGCACAGTGACAGTTCGTTATGCGCCCTACTCTCTCGTCCTGGGCCAGAACGGACTGGTATGGTCAGCCTGGGACGATGCTTCTGGCAGCAATTGCCCTTTTACATCGTTGCACACAGGGGGTGTTCATGGCCTTTTAGCTGACGGTTCCGTTCGGTTCATCAGTAATAATATCGACATGGGGACATTGACCCTTCTTAGCGTTCGTGACGACAACAGTGTTGTCGGCGAGTTCTAATCGATGTTCGGAGATTGTCATATTGTCTTGGGAGTTATCTGCATAACTCCCAAGACTTTTTCGATTCTGGCTCAGTCCTGGAATTTTCTTTTTCCTTCCACAGAGAAATAACAGACAATGGTCCGCCGACCGCAACTTGCACTCTCACTTGTTCTACTTCTCACTTTGGCGACATTTGCAACCGGATGCGGGCAGAAAGCCACCGACGGCTACAGCGGCCCGCGCGGCACGGTTTCGGGCCGACTGATGATTGATGGGACCCCGCTTGAAGAGGGTTGCGGAGTCATGTTTCAGTCGGTGGAAGGTGGGAAAATTGCGGTCGCGACGGTCAAATCAGAAGGGAAGTACACGCTGACGTGCAACGGTTCGTTTGATATTCCGGCAGTGAATTATCGGGTTCAGTTGTCACCACCGTCCGATGTTAAGGAAACGAAATCGAGCGAGCCGCAGGATCCAACAATGATGGCGAGAAAAGTGATGGGACCACCAGGCTCGGCCACGGTATCGGAGAAAGCAAACCCCCCGTTCCCGGCAAAGTACTTGTCTACACGCAGCAGCAAGCTGGAGTACACGGTCAAGGCTGGCCCGAATACGGCGGATTTCGACTTGACGCCCTAAGAATCAAGTCGGATCTGCTACTCAGCGAGACAGCTGGACATAGGGTCTCATCAGTCGAATGTTAACAGGCATCTCGCCGACAAATGTTAACAGCGGGCTCCAATCGTGCTTCTGCCTGTTTCCGGGCGAAATTTTTGACTACCTCGCTTTTTTTGAGGGTGATCGTTGCTCCGTGGCGGTGTGGGTGATTGCACAGGACGAGAGGCATCTGATAGGCTTACAGGGCCCGTTGCGCGGGGCTTGTCTCTTCGTCAAACTCGCTACTACGCTTCAAGTGGATCTGAAATATGCGGTCGGTAACCGGAGGAATACTGATTCTCGCGGGTGAGCAGGCGTTCGCCCACGCTCTGTTGATTGCCTTTCCGCATCAGGCTTATGCCCAGTCAATTCTCTTGCCGTTCGCGGCTTTGGCAACTTTGAGTGGTGTGGTGTTTCTCATGTTTGGCGTGTTTCTTGATCGAAAATCGCCATGAGTCCCCGTCGACAGGCGTCATCGCCCGTCGCACGCGGCCTGATCCCGGCTTGCATTCTGATTTTGATTGCCGCGATGGGGTATCTGTGGGCTGGAACGCCTCGCGTGGTGCGAGCAGAGCGGGCGCTCGGATGCCGCAATTTTCGAGATGCTCTCGTGTTGGCTGCGGAAGAGTTGCGTGCGAATCCCGGTTCGGATCGAGCTCTCGCCGTTGCGGGGACGGCTTGTTTGGCGCTGAACGACGCAGCCACCGCCGAGGCCTACTTTCGGCGAATTGGCAGACTCGATCCCGCATCTTACCGATTGGCGTTGCAGGCTCTCGGACGCATTGCGTTAAATTCGGGACAAGCGATTGCCGCTGAAGAATTGCTGCGCAGCTCGCTTGAACTCGATACGAACGATGCCACGACGCGCGATCAGTTAATCTATTTGCTGACGCTGGAAGGTCGCGATTGGGAAGCGCGTCAGTGGATTCTCGAACAGTTTCGGTCTGGCACCGTCACCATCAACTATTTGACCGCCGTCAATGCTCACCATCCATCGCTTGAGTCCGCCACGAAATACGCTCGGCACTGCCTGTTGGCCGTTCCAAAGGAACCTCTTCCCAATCTCGCCCTCGCTCAGCAGGCAATGAAAGACAATCGGCAGGACGTTGCCAGAACGCTGGTGGAACAAGTCCTCGAAAAGCATCCGGAAGTGATCGAAGCACAAGCGATGTACTGCCATTTACTCGCCGAAATCGGAACTGCGGAGGAATTCGATCAAGTGTTCCAGAGTTTGCCGAAAGCCGCGCTGCAACATCCGGATGTCTGGCTGAGTCGCGGAGATTGGGCAGTGAAATGCGGATTCAAGACAACCGCAGCACGCTGCTATTGGGAGGCGCTGCGACGCGATCCGAACCTGGCCGATGCAAACTATCTGTTATCGCAATCTCTGGTGGGGCTCGGTGAACTCGCCACAGCGCGTCATTTCGCCGAACGCGCTCAACGACTGACGACACTGTCGTTGGAAATCTCTTCGCTCGCGGGCCAACAGAACGAGGTTGCGATCCATGCCATCGTCAACGAACTCGTCGCCCTGGGGCGAGTCTGGGAGGCGGCAGGCTGGTGCCAGACGATACGCCAGTCGACGGGAAGTGGACCAAAGTGGGCTCGCGAAGCAGAGCGTCGGCTGTATCCCCGACTGATGGCGTGCGCGACTTACACAGAGCCTTCACTAAGTCCGGCACATCAGATTGATCTGTCGCACTATAGTTTTAAAAATGATCCGATCAATTCGCCGCAACGGTCATCAGATGCGGCTCGACCGGCAATGGGTTCGATTAAATTCGCAGAAGAATCCACCGGGGTCGGCCTGGCATTTAACTATCTCAACGGAGCCGAGCCGGGAGATACGGAATCGATGCTTGAAATGAACGGTGGAGGCGTCGCCGTGCTGGACTACGACGGCGACGGATGGCCAGACGTCTACTTCACACAAGGGGGGCCCCTTCCTCCTGCAGCATCCGATGCGAAGTTGAGCGACCAATTGTTCCGCAATTCGTCCCGCGATTCCGGGGCATTCGCCAGGGATCGCTCGTTTGTATCCGTGACGGTCGCTGCGGGACTCCGCGATCGCGGCTACGGTCAAGGTGTTACTGTCGGCGACTTCGACAACGATGGTTTTCCTGATCTGTACGTGGGAAACATTGGAATTCCAGGGAACAACAAAAGTGCGAATGAGTTGTATCGCAACAACGGCGACGGCACATTCGCCGACATGACAGACTCTTCGGGTACACAGTCTGGAGGCTGGACATCGAGCTGTGTGATGGCCGATTTCAACGGAGATGGCTTGCCAGACTTGTACGTTGTGACGTATCTCGGCGGTGACAAAATCTTCCAACCCTGTCAAAAGCGAGCGCACCCCCGCTGCAGCCCACTGATGTTTCCCGCCGAGCCGGACCATCTGTTCCTGAATCTTGGTGATGGCCGTTTTCGTGACGTGACGGAGAGTTGCGGCCTGGTTGCCGCCGAAGGTCGCGGTTTGGGTGTTGTCGCCGCCGACTTCGACGATTCGGGACGCCTAAGTCTGTTTGTCGCGAACGATATGTCGCCTAACTTTTTTTTCCGTAATCGAACCACAGTCCCCACGGAACTCGCGTTTGAAGAACAAGGACTTCTGTCCGGTCTGGCGCTCGATCACGCAGGTCAGTCCAAGGCCTGCATGGGTGTCGCCGCTGGCGACTACAATCGAGATGGTCGGTTGGACCTCTTCGTGACCAATTTCTATCGGCAGACGAACGACCTCTTTACGCAACAACCGGACGGCTTCTTTCGCGACCTGTCTCGTGAGTCGAAACTGGCCGGTCCCGGCTTCCTGCAACTCGGGTGGGGGACACAATTCCTCGACGCCGATCTGGACGGCGATCCCGATTTGATTGTCACCAATGGACACGTTCACGACCCGCTGGATCCCGGTGTCCCCTTCGCCATGCCCCCACAGTTTTTTCGCAATCGTGGAAATGGAACTTTTGACGAACTTCCCGGCCTGCAACTCGGAGATTTCTTCACGCGAAAATGGCACGGACGATCGCTCGCGCGGCTCGACTGGAATCGCGATGGCAAAGAAGACATCTGTATCTTGCACCTGAATCAACCCGTCGCGTTGCTGACAAATCGAACGGAACAGGAGGGGCACTTTCTGAATCTGCGGTTAGTTGGCGTGGACGGCGCAAGAGATGCCATTGGTGCCAAAGTTCGAGTCACTGTCGGTGAAACAACCTGGAAGCGGCAATTGACGGCAGGGGACGGATTTCACGCCTCGAACGAACGTCGACTGGTGATCGGCCTTGGCGAACAGCTATTGATCGACACAGTCGAAGTCGATTGGCCTTCGGGATCACGACAGCAGTTTTCAGCGTTGGAACTCGACCGCGAATGGTTGCTCATTGAGCATCGCCAACCGGTAGAATTTTCGGAAGAAGAATTTTGACTTTGTAAAGATCCGGAAATCGATTGACGTGGTCGATTTTGTCAAACTGGAAGCGTCTCTATTCCAGCAATTCCCGGAGCAACGTTGCATCGACGGCGTTTCCATCGAGTTTCAGGTGTGTGCGAGAATTGTATTGTAAAATGCGAACAATACAAGCAATGGGTCATGATGCCGTCAACTCAATTGTCGTAACTTTGAGAGTTGGTGGTTTCAACATGATGCCAAAGGGGGTGAGTGGCGGCACACGGCGAGCACGGCGACCCCAACGATCCATCCCTGGGCTCGCGCGATCTTCCATGGAGACGGAATTGAGAGGGATCTATGAACTATCGAAGGGCAGGAGAATCGGAGCCACTTTAATGTGGCCGCGCACGTCACGTATTGCGTGGGAGGGCTGAGTCTGTGCAATTCCATCGCGGGTACATTTGCAGAAAAGTCGCCGGTGATCGTGATCAGCGGAGCACCGGGTATGGACGAACGGCGGTCGAATCCGGGTGCAATCCCGTTTTGCCGCATTTATTTTACGGTGCTTGCTGTCGATGAATCCATTGCGACGGCCTGCTATTCTTCTCGTCTGATCTCCACTCCTGGATCGAGTGGTTTTGGTAC
>JANXOO010000280.1 GCA_025353525.1 Schlesneria sp.
CTGAGCCGGTGCTTCAGACCCGATCCTGACCGGATTGGAAACCGCGACAACAGGATTGATGGTGGTGGTGCCGGAAGACTCAATGGAAATCTGTTCGCCCGATTGGACAGGGAGAGGCTCAATCGACGACGATTCGGTGACTTCCGGCAGTAGCGGAGATGTCTTTGGTTTTGTCAGCCACGACGACATGCTCGATATTTCTGAAAACGCCGATCGATTCAATATTCGGCAATCATGGATCGCACCGCATGCTTGAACGCCTGTGCGAATCGCATGCATCAGGCACTCGGGTCAATCCGGCCTAATGCTGAGTATTGCCGCCCGGGTTGGGAATGCGGATGCCGCCCGTTTTTCCTTTGGTAAACCTGGGCGGTAGCGGAATTTCAAAACGACCAAACAGATCGATTAACTGTTCGCGATAGACGGGAACATCTTTGGCCGTTTTGATGTCATTTGTTCCCCTCGACTCGAGGAACTTATGATATAGAATCATTTCCATCTTTTGTCGCGACAAAGTCAGAAGTTTCGACTTTTCCTCGGCGGGCATCGATTCAAGGATCCGGGTTTTGTCATCGGGACCAGGCATCGGCACTGCTTCGACAGCTTGCTTGAAAATACCAAGCAACATCAGGCGAAGGATGGCTGCCCGTTTCGATTCGGCGATCTTGATCGACGGCATCGAATCTTTTCCGATCGCGGAAATCATATCTTTTAGCAGTAATTCGTCTGGCCATTCGCGGTAGTTGCCACCGCTCGCCTGGACGCTTGCGTGGATGGTGGGGATATGCGCCGTCAGCTTCAAATCTTCCAAACCGGATTTGACATCCGCAGGAAGCCGGTCGACAAGTACTTTCAAAACAGCCTTCAGGTCCTTTGATGACAGAGCGACATTCGGCCCAATACTCGCGCGGGACACCGGAACCTGATCGTCGGCACGAGCGGTTCGTGGAGCCTGCCCGTCGGTCGATTCATGTTGTTCAGATGCCTCAATCGAATGTTCCTGCAATTCTTTGAACTGGCGAATAAGTACCAGCTTTTGCGAGGGAACTTTTTCCCGAGCCAATTCGTCTCGTTGGGACGGAGACAGCGTCTGAAGCCAGACGAAATATGTCTTTAGCAGCGATGTCAATCCACCTGATTTGACCTGGTCGTCGGCAAGTTGTTGGTGCAGGTCCCGGTAACGCTGTTTTTCGGCCGGGTTGAGTTTCTGGAATTCTGCGATGTTGCGGTTCAGCCGGTCTCGTTCGACTTCCGACATATTCTTCAGCCGTTCACATCGCTCGGCGATCGTCCGTTGATCGAGAGCCAGCACGGCGAGCGGCAACAATCCGATTGCGAAAGCAGCGAGTACCAGTTGTTTCATGGGTCACTTCCCCTGCGCATCGTCGAACAGGCCATTTTGTTTCAACTGTATAATGAAATCGAGTTCGCGAGCTTCCTGATAGGAATCAAGATTCTCGATCAGGGGCAAGTCCTGTAACAATTCTTCGTGAGGATTGGGAATCCGGTTCTTCGCCACTTCAAAACCGATCCAGCCGCAAATCAAAAGTGCGGCAAGCCACGCCGCGATCGAGATCGTCCGTTTCAGCGGGGCGTACCACCATTGGTTGGCGAAGACATACGGAGCTTCGAGCGCCTTCAGATTTGTCATCGTCCTGGAGGCGAAGTCATTCGATGCCTTTGCTGAAGGGAGGACATCGAGCATTTCCCATGTCCGGGCGAGCACTTCGACTTCGTGCCTGGCGACCTCGCTGCGCGAAACGATTGTATCGATCTGCCGGACCTGATCGTCGGGAAGTTCCCCATCGAGGTAGGCCACCAGATCTTCGCGTTGATCGGCGTTCAGGCGGACGGTCTTTTCCATGATTTCGAGGTACTACCGCGTCTCCTTTCCCATTTGCATATAGGGTTCCAGAGCCGTTCGGAGACTGTCACGAGCGCGTGAAAGCAACGACTTTATCGCGGGGACGGTCATTTCCATCGTCTCTGCGATATCGGAGTAACTCATCCCTTCAAACTTGTGCAGCAGCACGGTCAGTCGCTGTTGTTCGCTGAGCTGTTCGATCGCCTTTTGAACAATAATTTGCAGTTCGTGCTTGTCGATCTGCCGGGTTGGCATCAATGCCGATTTTTCAGCAAGGACGGAATCGTCGGGTTGCAACCCCGACATCGAGGTCGATTCACCGGCGGGCAGCCTGATTTCCTTGCGTCTGGCTCTGCCCCGATGCGAATTGATGGCGAGGTTATTGGCGATGCGAAAGATCCATGTGGAGAATTTGGCGGTCGGCTGGTACCCGTGTCGCGCCCGGTAGATCCGCATGAACACGTCCTGAGCAAGATCCTCGGCCGATTCGTGATTTTGCGTCATATGGAAAAAAATCGTCGTCAATCGGTCCTGATAGGTACTGACCAGTTTCGAGAAAGCGTCGTCGTCACCTTGTCTGGTGCGCAGCATGAGCTGCACTTCGGGATCGTGGAGATATCCCGAATCTTCGACAGACGGTGCTGGTTTCGTCGTTGGGGGCACTGATTCACATCTCTCGGTACTGAAATGCACCGATTCTGTAATAATAAACTCCGGACGGCGGAAAAAGTTTCGGTCGTAATCCGAAGATTTTTGATTTTCCTGTCAGATCATGTCATTTGCACACGATTCTGGGAAGTGATCCGCTTTTTGTAACGCCGGGAATCTCTTCCCCAACAGGGAATGATTCCATTAACCTGTGCCCCGCATAGAGTTTTTCGTCGGCACGGGTTTTCAAAGGGCCAGTGCTTCGTTACCGCTGCGAGAGGATTAGGATGCTCGACCTGCAATTTGTCTGCGATCACCTGGACGCTGTCCGCGAGAACTGTCGGAATCGAAACGTCACCGCCGAGCTCGATCGACTGCTGGAACTGCGCGAGTTGCGAAGTCCGTTAATGGTTGAACTCGACAAGGATCGTCAACGCCAGAACGAAATCGCTCAGGCAATCCCCGGTGAGAAATCGCCCGACGCACGTCGGGCGCTGATTGACGAAGGCAAGGCGCTCAAGCAATCCGTTCCCGGAAAGGAGTCGCGGCTCAAGGAAATCGAATCAGACCTTCGATCGACTATGATGACCGTCCCCAATATGACTCATCCTGAAACTCCGCCTGGTGGCGAAGCCGACTCCAAAGAGGTGCGAACCTGGGGGACGATCCGGGAATTCGATTTCAAACCACTCGATCATGTGACGCTGTCGGAAAAGCACGATTTGCTCGACCTCGAATCAGGAGGACGCGTTGCAGGCCACGGATTCTACTTTTTGAAGAACGAAGCCGTATTGCTCGAACTGGCTCTGACACAATATGCGGCCAGGAAACTGATCGACCACGGTTTTACGCTTCATACCACTCCTGATCTGGCGAAAATGGAAGTTCTCGAAGGGACCGGCTACCAGCCTCGCGGGAACGAAACACAGATTTACTCGATCTCCGGAATGGATTTGTGCCTTGTGGCGACCGCTGAAATCCCGCTCGGCGGAATCCTCAAAGATCAGATTGTGGATGCAAGTCGACTTCCGATCAAATTTGCGGGGATTTCGCATTGTTTCCGAACCGAAGCCGGTGCGCATGGCAAAGCGACTCGCGGCATCTATCGGGTCCATCAATTTACAAAGATTGAAATGTTCGGGTTTACGGCTCCGGATGTTGCTGCATCCGATTCCCTTCACGGGGAGATCGTAGCCATTGAAGAAGAGATCTTTCAGGGGCTCGGCATCCCATACCGGGTTCTCGACATCGCGGCCGGCGATCTGGGCGGTTCTGCCTACAGAAAATTCGATCTGGAAGCATGGATGCCCGGTCGTGGCGAAGCGGGCGAATGGGGCGAAATTACGTCGGCATCGAATTGCACTGACTTCCAGGCTCGCAGGCTTGGCATCCGCTGCAAGTCGCCCGAGTGGAAAGGGACCCGGTATGTCCATACGCTGAACGGCACTGCGATCGCTGTGACCCGAGCGATCATCGCGATCCTCGAAAACTACCAGCAAGCCGACGGAAGCATTATCGTCCCTGAAGTCCTGAGACCGTGGGTCGGAAAAGACCGGATTGGTAGCGTGTCCGCCTGATGCAATTGTCCTCGAATCTGAACGGCTGATTCCCAATGGCACTCACGATAGGTAACCCGAAGCGTTAGCGAGGGAGTTTCCGCTGTTTTCACTCGTCTTGGCTCCCTCGCTAACGCTTCGGGTGACCTTGTCGTTTCGACAAAGTGAGTACCATTGGGCTGACGCCCGACGGCACGTTGGCAGCATGATTTTGAAAAAGAGATCTGATACGTGAATCCTGAATTCACCAGGACTGAAGTGAAACCCGCCCTTTTGTTGCAACTTGCAGGAGTTACCCATGACTTCCGGATACGGACAATTGTTTGCGACAGGAATCTGTTTCGTTGCAATGTCCTTCGGGACGGCATTCGCGGCGGAACGCGTTACATTGAGCAACGTGGCCGATCCCGGTGAAAATCGCCGCGACGAGCCGCTGGCCGATTCTTTCTCATTGGAGAAAGCAGTCACGTTTATGGATTCTGCGGCATTGACCTGGCAGAAGCAGCGTCAGTGTTTTACGTGCCATACGAATTATGCTCATCTGTATGCCAGAACTGCGGCAGATGCATCGGAACCGGCGGCGCTCGAAGTTCGCAAATATGCCGAAGATCTGATCGCCAAACGGTGGGAAGAAAACGGACCGAGATGGGACGCAGAAGTCGTGGCAACCGGTGCAGCTCTTGCGTTCAACGATGCCGCGACGACCGGCCACTTGCATCCGCTGACCCGCAAGGCACTCGATCGGCTTCTGACGGTCCAGCGAGACGACGGCGGATTCACGTGGATCAAGTGCAACTGGCCTCCCATGGAAATTGACGATCACTACGGTGCAACACTCGCCGCCATCGCACTGGGGGCCGCTCCTGACAACTATGCGGTGACCGATGAAGCACAACGCGGAATTGTCAAGCTGCGAAACTACCTGAAAAACAACCCGGGGCCGACTTTGCATCATCGAGCGATGGTATTGTGGGGTGATTCCCTGCTTGCCGGCCTTTTGTCTGCGGAAGACAAGCAGACGATTGTCGACGACATCTGGCGGCTGCAAAAAACCGATGGAGGTTGGGGACTCGCCACGATGGGAGACTGGAAACGGGGTGACGATACCGCTCAGGACCTGGACAGCAGCGATGGTTATGGGACAGGGTTTTCACTGTATATTCTGCGACGCAGCGGCGTGCCCGCCACCGATCCTCGCATTCAAAAGGGCGTCGACTGGCTGAAGAAAAATCAGCGTCAGAGCGGTCGATGGTTCACTCGATCACTTTTTAAAGACAATAAGCATTACATCACACATGCCGGGACCGCATTTGCTTTAATGGCTTTGCGAGAATGCGAAGTCGCGGACATCTCTCGTAAACGGGATTGAACAGTTTCATTATTTGCAGGTTCTGGACAGGATTTCGAAATGAAAGATCGATCGCAATAGAATCACAATGCAAAATCAACCGAACACACAATCGTCAATGCCATCTGCACCAGCGAAGTCTGTCGCGGAAAAACCGGGCGAATCAATCGATTCGGGAAAGGGACGAGTCTTTCCCTGCGATCGATGCGGAGCCGATCTCGAGTTTTCAATCGGCCAACAAAGTCTTGAGTGTCCTTTTTGCGGCTCGGTAAAGCAGATCGAACCCCCCAGGGATGCTCCGATACTCGAGCGAGAATACCTTCAGACGCTTGATCGATTACAGCGACAGCGGGAAAACGCGGGTGACGACGATGAATCGGTTAATGCCCAACATGCGATCCGTTGTGATTCGTGCGGAGCCGATGTGATATTTCAGGGAACACTCACGAGTACCCATTGCCCTTACTGTGCATCGCCACTGCAGCGGGACAGGATTCACGATTCGGTTTCACGAATTCCCGTTGATGGTGTATTGCCGTTCCTGATCCCCCAGGCCCGGGCCGCCGAAAACTTGCGTTCGTGGGTTCAAACGTTATGGTGGGCACCAAACGCGTTTCTTGCGCAAGGTGCCAACGGAAAATTCAGTGGTGTCTACCTGCCATTCTTTACGTACGACGCCATGACGCAGACTCGTTTTGCGGGGCAGCGGGGCGATGCGTACTTTGTGACGGTCGGCGAGGGGAATAATCGTCGCACGGAACGGCGTGTCAGCTGGAGCTACCGCGAAGGGGGTTTTCAGCAATTTTTCGATGACGTCCTGATTATCGCCGCGAGCCGACAGCGTATGGATCTGGTGCAGGGACTCGAGCCGTGGCCGCTTGAGCGAATGACCGCGTTTACGCCAGAAGTCCTGGCAGGCTTTTTTTCGCGGACATACGATGTCGCCCTGGAGGACGGGTTCCGTACGGCGAGGCAGAGGATCGAAGGGGCACTCAGTCTGGAAGTGAGAAAAAGGATTGGCGGCGACGAGCAAAGCGTTCAGTCGCAGAAGACCGACTATTCGGCGATCACCTTCAAGCACGTGCTGCTGCCGGTTTGGCTGCTCGCCTACCGATATCAGGAAAAGACGTTCCAGGTCATGATCAACGCCGCCACAGGAGAAGTTTCAGGTCAGCGTCCATATAGCTGGGTCAAAATCTCATTCGCAGTATTACTCACAACGATCGCAATCGTCACAATCGTCGCAATCTTTGGAATGGCTGGACATTGAACGTGTTGTTTTGACGAACAGTTGTGAATTACCGGAATCGCATGGTCACTGCCGGGATGGAATCGAGTGAACCGAATGACCTCGGATCGAATGGTCCTCGTTCGAAAATTTTGCACCGTTCGACGAATTGGCGTCCGGCGCTCGTTCGCGGTGCTGTTCCCCAACCCGTGACGTTGTCCTGTGTGGCCGATTGCGGATGGACTCGATACAGGACGCCGATATCTCGAGATAATGCGAATCGAACTCCGTGAAACCGGGCTCGTGACTGGAACTCCGTATCCAGACTTGCCCGATTTTGAAGTCGATCTCCGAAATCGGCAAAGCCGCCGAGCTCTCGAAATGTCGATACGCGAAACACCGCCGTTGGATTTTCCGCGAAATAGTAATCCCTGGATTTCGCGGGATAGACTGACCGCCGAATCGGGCCTTGACTGATACTCGGCATCGTTTTCCGACCCTCGCCATCCGAAATCACATTTTGCGAGTCGCCAAACAGTTCGACAGCACCGCCAAAAAAATCGGCGCCACTGTAACGCAGCATTTGGCCAGCCCAGCTCAGCCGATGTGGCAGACTGATGTCGTCTGCATCCTGCACCGCTGCCAACTCGGTCTCGAAGAACCTCGAAACAGAGTTAAACGATTGAAACTGACCGATGTTTTCACGGTTTCGGTACGTACGAATATTCGGATGCCCGGACCAACGCTGCAAGAAAGATGTCGTGTCGCCCGGTGTCGCGTCGTCGATCAGATGAATCACCAATTCGGCGTCCGCCTGATCGAGCAAACCTTGTAGCGATTCTTCCGCATAGTCGAGGTGTCCAAAAAAGGGTAGCACAACATCACACGCCGCAGGGACGCGCGGAAATCCGCGGGCCAGTGACTTCAATGTTCCGCCTCGTGTTGCAGGATAATTCGGCGGGCGGCGCAAAACCGATGCGATTCCGGGGGCGAGTAACTGTACGAGAGAAGTTTCGCCCACGACGATGCGGCGTTCCTCGTGGACGACCCTGTGGAAAAACTCGAAATCATCCTCGGCAAGATTGTCGGCGACACCTCCCATATCGACAAAAGTGGCTCGTCGCATCACAACAGTCGAAGGGCCAAATTTGCGAACACTACCTCGATCAGAATCGGTTGGCACCGGAAATTCTGTTTCGCCGGAGCATGGAGTTGCAAACATTTCAGCGCCACGATCGACGAGTGCTCGAACTGACACCGAAAGCCGATGTGGTTCGCTCACTCCATACGCAGACTGAAAGGCCACATACGGAGTCTTCAGCGATTCAATGATCGAATGGAGTGCTTCGAACGCCGTTGTTCCCTGCGGCATTCGATGACGTTCTATGTTCCAGCGACCAGAAAATGCGTCGAATGATTCAGCGGCGGTTCCGGTATCGACCAGATGGATAAACGGTGCAACATCAATCTGATCGCAAAGGCTTTCGATCGATGGGATCAGAAGGGGTGTCGATTCATTGGCGACAAGTATTACGTCACACGAAGGCAAGAAATGGATCGGCTTCGACGGATCGCATTGAGCGAAAACCGCCGCCTCGGCAGACGCTCGACGGCCCTTCAGTCGATTTAGATCGTTGGCTGCCATTTGATTTGCAAATTGCGGACTGTCCAGAAGACTTTCGCAACGCTGATAAAGCAGCGACGGGAATACCGGGTGATCAAGTATCAATTCTTCAACGGGACGGCGAACGCAGGCTTCGCAGGCACCGCGCGGCACCCGAATCGTGGCGTCAACAGATGAGATTGTGAGTTGATCGAGCAAGCGACATTGCGCGGTCTCACACGCCGTCTCGTTGCGAGTGTCATATCGGAATGGGCAGTCGCCGACTTCCATAGTGGTTCTTTTGGACGCAATTGTAGTAATTTTGCCGGGGGTCTGGCCATTGCTGCCGGATTCCTGCACTGAGGCGATCGCCATTCAATGGCTAACTGGCTCACCGTTGATTAAGCTGGAATCTGCGATACGAATGGATAACGTACTCGCTCCAATCGAACAACTGAACGGGGTCGATTTGAATCAATGATGGAAGAAATCCCTTCGCCGAAGAAGTCGACAGAAATCGATTTGTTGTTTACCGAAATACCGGCAAGTCAGCGACCGACCGATCCGCTGGTCATTCAGCAATTGCTGAATTCGATTACGGTTATGGTGCCTGCCCCCAGCCCGACAGTCACGGTCGGCTCGGAGTTTTTTAAAGCGAGCAAAACCGCCGCCGAAAACCCGAATGAATCCGATTTGCCAATCGGTTCAAAAATCGGCCGGTATTCGATTACAAGCCGACTTGGCTTTGGAGGATTCGGCTCGGTTTATCTGGCACACGACACCGAACTCGGTCGACTCGTGGCAATCAAGATTCCTCATCTTAAACGCATTCGCAACGATGTCGACCGTCTGATGTATTTGATGGAAGCGAGAACGCTGGCGCAGCTCGATCATCATGGAATCGTACCGGTCTATGACTTTGGCGTGATATCGGACGGTCGGTGTTTCGTCGTTTCGAAGTACATTGCCGGTCAGGATTTGTCTCATGTCCTTCAGCGCGAATCGTTGGTCATTTCGCGATCGGTCGAAATCCTGATCGCGGTAGCCGATGCGCTGCACTACGTCCACGAAACGAGGATGGTTCATCGCGATATCAAGCCCGGAAATCTGCTGGTCGGCGACGATGGTCGAATTTATGTTGCCGATTTTGGGCTTGCGCTGCGTGAAAGCCGTCAACCATCGGCGTTATCGACGGCTGGTACACCGAGCTATATGAGTCCCGAGCAAGTGCGCGGCGAAGGGCATCGTGTCGACGGACGAAGCGATCAATTCAGTCTCGGCTGTGTGATGTATGAAATCCTGACCGGAGTTCGTGCATTTACTGGTCATTCGACGCAGGAAATCCTGCATCGCGTCGTTTCGCGCGAACCGCAGTCGCCACGGGAAATCAATCGGAAAATTCCCCGCGAATTGAACCGGATCTGTCTGAAACTCCTGTCAAAACTCGCAATGGACCGATATGCGGCGACATGTGAACTGGCAGACGATTTGCGACACTGGCTCGAAACGAACGCCACGCCGGATTCACTTGATTCTGCGCCTGTACGAACGGCGGCGAAACAATCGACACTTGAAATCACGCAAACGCAGGTGCAAACGGTCGTCGTTCCGCGTGGCCTGCACGCGTTCACGATGGATGATGCCGGATTCTTCGTGACACTGTTACCAGGAATCAGAGACCGCAACGGACTTCCCCCGTCGCTCAGTCACTGGAAACGGTGGATCGATTCTTCAGAAGCGGTTCCTGAAATGCACCGGATTGGAGTCATTTCCGGACCGACCGGGTGTGGCAAATCGTCGCTCGTCCGGGCGGGACTCTTTCCACTGCTCGGCCACGACATTGTGACGGTCCTTGTTGACGCGTCACCCGATGCGACAGAACGTCAACTGGTTCAAGAAATCGAACATCAGTGTCACGAACGGGTCGCCGATTCGTTGACGGACTGGATCGCGGCAATTCGTCGCGGGCGAGGCCTGCCAAAGGATAAAACACTGCTGATCGTAATCGACCAGTTCGAGCAATGGTTGCACGCACATCCGTCGCCGCTCGACACGGAACTTGTTCGTTCGATGCGACAATGCGACGGATGTCGCGTTCAGTGCCTGATTCTGGTTCGTGACGATTTCTGGCTGGCCCTGAGCCGGTTTATGGATGCCGTCGAGTCGCCGTTGATTTTGCGAAACAATGCACTGATGGTCGATCTGTTCCGCGAAGACCACGCCCGAAAAGTGCTGATCGAATTCGGACGCGGATATGGTCGACTTCCGGAAGATGGAACCTCACTCTCGGACGACCAGAACCGATTCGTCGATGAGGTCCTTTCAAACCTGTCAGCGAATGGCAATATTGTTCCGGTTCACCTTGCGCTGTTTGCTGAAATGGTGAAAAATCGCGATTGGGTACCGGCGACGCTGAGACAGATCGGCGGGGCGATCGGAGTTGGATCAACGTTTCTTTCGGAATCGTTTTCGGGATCAAATGCGCCTGAGAATCATCGGTTACACGAGAATTCAGCTCGAAAAGTTCTTCGGGCACTTCTCCCTTCAGCGGGAACTGAAATCAAAGGAGGG
>JANXOO010001350.1 GCA_025353525.1 Schlesneria sp.
GTACGAAAGAGATTCACGGGAACGGGCACGTTCAATCGCTGGAATTTCAGGACGGCACCGCCAAAATGTTTATCGGCGCCAGTCAGGATCGAGGCGAGCGTATCGGCCATTTCGTAACCAGGCGCAACGAGCCCGTAAATCATACCGTTGTGCAAGGCGCATTCACCAATGGCGTAGATGTTCGGGTCGGACGTTCGCAGGTGGTCGTCGACCGAAATGCCGCCACGCGGCCCGATCGTCAGGCCCGATTGTTTCGCCAATTCATCGCGAGGACGAATTCCTGTCGAGACAACGATCATATCGACATCCAGTCGGGTGCCGTCCTGAAATTCCAGCGATTGAACGTGCCCGTTCCCGTGAATCTCTTTCGTACCGCAATTCAAATGGACTGTGACTCCCAATCCCTCGATCTTGTTCACCAGGACTCTCGAACCTGCGTCGTCGATCTGACGCGGCATCAGCCGTCCGTTATATTCAATGACATGGGCTTCGAGTCCCAGGTCAAAAACTGCCTTGGCCGCTTCCAGCCCCAAGAGTCCACCGCCGATCACTGCACACTTTTTCGAAGTTGCGGCGTAAGCGATCATCCTTTCAAGATCTTCAATCGTTCGGTAGACGAAGACACCGCTTTTGGTGATGCCGGGAACGGGCGGGACGAAGGGAAATGACCCGGTCGCCAGGACGACCTCGTCGTAGTCGATCGTCACTCCTTTTTGAGACGTGACACGTTTTGCATCGCGATCGATCGAATCGGCCCGGTCACCCAGGTGAAGTTCAACGCCGTGCGAGGCGTACCAGTCGAGTTTCGCCAGCATCAGCTTTTCGGCGTCGCGATGAGCGAAAAATGATGTCAGGCCAACGCGGTCATAGGCGGCTCGAGGTTCTTCGCAGAAGGTGACAATGCGGTACCGGCGGTCGAGATCGTATTCGACCAGCTTTTCGCAAAACCTCAATCCGACCATTCCGTTGCCGATCACAACGACCGTCTTTTCAGAGAGTTGAGGGTTTGAATTCGAAGGCAAAGCAATCATCAGATGCAATCCGGTAAAAACTGGTCGAATCTCGCCGAAAGACTCATTCCGGTGCGATTCGATCGCAATAGCTATCAGGTGGCCCGGCACAAGAGCGACGGAGTCCGAAATGTATCAACCAACTTGAGAAGTCTCGCAATAACATTTGTTACAGGAACCCAATGGAGTCAGCGAGGGAATCTGCCGCATCGAAAGATGCGCGACTTCCTCGCTGACACTTAAGGCAACCTGTCAACAAATCCTGATCAGGAGGCCGGTGTTGGACTCAACCCGACCCCTGCGGACTGACCGTCCAGATTCGTCGCATCCTGAGTCCCGAGCTCGGTTTCTTCGGCAAATCTGACACTTAGAATTGTAAAGGATGCACACGTGATGATGACCCCCAAAATGAACATGGCGGTGGGCCACGTCACCGCGGGACTCTTGAACAGAAAACCTGCGGCAACGGCTCCCGCATTCCCGCCCGCTCCGACGATTCCCGTGACGCTTCCGAGGGACTTCCGATTCACGAAGGGGGCGACAGAATAGGTCGCTCCGTTCGACATCTTGACAAACAGTCCAAGCAACATCAGCAACGGAATCCCGACGATGAGTGTCCTGGCCTGTGAGAACATCAATAGTGCCAGTCCTTCGAAGAACAGGGTGATGAACAACCATTTGACGCGACCGTTCAATCCCCATTTCTTCCCGAACCGATCGGCGATGATTCCACCCAACGCGCGGGCGAACAGATTCATCCCGCCAAACAGGCCGGCGATCATCCCTGCGGTCCCGATGGCTTTCATTTTGTCCATATCCTTGAGTTCACCAAAGTAGTCGACGAAATAGAGCGCTGCGACATTGTCGAGCGTCAGTTCGATCCCGAAGCAGCAACCATAGGCCAGGAACAAGACCCAGACCCGGTAGTCGCTGCAGGCATTCATGAACGAACCCTTCACGGAATTCTTCTGTGGCATCAATCCGCGTGATCGCAAATCAGCAAAGTTACCTCCCGGGGCATCCTGTGTCAGGAAGTAATACGCGACACCCATCACAGCACAAATCGCCCCGGCAGCGAACATACTGGCTCGCCATGCGGTGGCAGGACTGAACTCGAAAACACTGATGAATGCGGCAAACACGAGTGGCATCACCATTTGTGTCACACCACCACCAAGATTTCCCCATCCTGCTGTCGTTGCATTTGCTGTGCCGACGCAATTCGGGGCAAACATGATGGACGTGTGGTACTGGGTCACAACGAACGAGGCACCGATGATCCCGATCATGATTCGAAAGAGCAGGAACGTCGTGTAGTCATGCGCGAAACCGATCGACATCACCGGGATTGAGCCCAGGATCAGCAGCCCTGAATACGCCAGTCGCGGCCCGATCCGGTCACACAGCCAACCGATGAAAAGTCTTGCAAAAAATGTGATGGCGACGGAGCCGATGATGCACCAGCCAACCTGGTTCTTGTCCAGTTTTAACTCTTCGCGAACCACTGCCATCAACGGTGCGATGCCGAACCAGGCGAAGAAACAGAAGAAGAACGCGATCCACGCCATGTGAAACGCCCGCATTTGCGGAGAATGAATGTCGAACAGTCGAATTCGCGTTGCTTTTGAATTGGTTTCCATCGTCTTCTTTTCTTGTTCCGTTGAGACAGGAGTGCCAGCACATGGCTGACAATTGATTTACATTGCCAGTGAGCCAAGGCAAACCATGTACCGCCCTGTGAGGGGCCACTGATGAACGACAGCAAACTTCGGAGGGCCGAATAGCGTTATGTGGAAGATCACACAAGTTCTGCCGAACTCCGAAACGCGTTTTTTAAACGGATCGAATTCGAAATTCGGACATTGCAGGTGCGTGTTCCCGAGGTAAGTATCTGCATAATTTCAAACAGTTTGTGATCTGAATGGTCCATCGGAGCCACCGTGGAACTCGCCACGAACATTCCGGATATTCCGTGCGAAGCAACATGCATACGTTTGAGCTGTCAGTTCGTGCCGATCATGACTTGCTCGCTCTTGTGGCAGTCCCATGCCACTATTGTTTGCACAAAATCGGGATTCGATCGCGGGAGTCGATTCGAAGGGATGAATTGCCAAAAGTTGCTTCTTCGCGTTGTACAACGGGCCTGCAGTCCGATGGCATCGACTGTGACGGAAAGAGCAGCAAAAACAACGATCAGCGGCGACAAAGAATTCCTCGGCGGAACACGCTTTGCGGATTTAATCGCAAGCATTTGTGAATGCTGATGCACACGACCCGGACTTCGCGGTCATGGGCATTCATCTGATAGAATCAGACACTCGTACGGTGACGCTGAATTTGACGAGACACATGATTTGATTGGAAATGGCGATCCTGAATGCAGAGAAAGAACCCCACTCGCCGCCTCGATAAGCGACTCTGGTTTTCATTAGTACTTTTCGCAGGTTTGATTATTCTGCACCAATTCCTGATCCAGCCCGCGTTGACGCTGCTGACAACAGACGCTCCTGCCATCAATCTTGCCGGTCGGCAGCGAATGCTCTCCCAAAAGCTGGCGAAGGCGGCGTTAACGCTTACTGGCGCCGAGGAACCAGAGAGTCGCGATGCATCCCGGGCAGAGCTCGCGTCGACGCTGCAAACGTGGCGAAACGCGCATTCCCGACTTCGTGAGCGTGAATCATTCACGCGAACGGCCGGTTTCGCAAATACCGCGATTCAAAGGGGATTTCATGAACTGGAACCCCGATTTCAATCGATCGCCGATTCGGCCGATCTCATGTTATCCAGCCCTGACCCCGCGACAAAACGGATTGCACTCAGTTCCATTTTAAAAAACGAGCCTGAATTCCTGACGAAGATGCACGAAATCGTCGGACTCTTCGAAGACGAATCCCGCATTCACGTTCGGCAGCTTCAGTTTTTGGGAATTGCAATCATGGTCGCTATCCTGGGAGCTCAGTTCGTCATTCAGTTTGGAGTAATGCGGCCGGTCCTGAGGACCGCTGGACGCGAATGGGCGAAAATCGAAGCTGACTATGAATTGCTTGTCGAATCGATGACGGACGGGCTGGTCGTATTCGACAGTCATGGTCGAGTCGAATTCGCGAACCACCGCTTCTGCGTCATGCTCGGCCACAACACAAACGAGCTTGTCGGACTGCCCGGTTCCAACTTTGTTTCTGATCGGGATCAAACGCAGTTTGACGACTTGCTGACAGATTCGCGCGAAATCGCTGGTCCGGTTGATCTTCAGTTGCGATGCCTTAACGGGAGCCCGGTTGATGCGATGATTTCGCCACGGCGAATGAATGACGTGCAAGGAAACGTGCAGGGACTGTTACTCGTTGTCACCGACGTTACGAATCTAAAGGCGACCGAACAACGTAGCAGGGAACTGCAAACGCAGTTGACTCATGCCGATCGATTGAAGTCGATGGGAGCGATGGCGGCGGCGCTTGCACATGAAATCAATCAGCCGCTGGGAGCCATATCGAATTACGCAGAAGGTTGTCTGACGCGGCTGACAGTTTCATCGGCAACCACCGACGAACTTGTTGTCCCTCTGAAGGGGATCTTGCGAGCTGCACATCGTGGCGCGGAAATTGTCCGACGGACGAGGGATTTTGCACGGCGACGCCCCCATCGCATCGAAAGCGTTTCGATCAATGAACTGATCCACGAAGTCGCAGAACTGTGTCGACCTGAAGCCCGTCGACGAAGCGTTTCTTTTGAATTGAATCTGACTGAAACTCTTCCCGAGATCCCGGGGGATGGCATTCAGATTCAGCAAGTACTGACGAACCTGATTCAGAATGCATTCAATGCTCTCGAGAAGATGGATCACTTGCGGCGCTGGATCAAGCTGTCGACCCGAGCGACGGTATCGGACGAATTGGAGGTTTCAGTTGCCGATTCCGGGCCTGGGCTTCCGCAGATCGGCACCGGTTCGTTGTTCGAGCCTTTTGTGACCACGGACGAAAACGGGACCGGGTTGGGCCTTGCGATCGCGCGAGGGATCGTCGAATCGCACGGGGGACGCATTTGGAACGAATGTGGTGAAGATGGCAGAGGCGTCGTTTTCAAATTCACGCTTTCGATGACCGCTCCGGCAAGACTGCAGGGCGAATTCGCACTTTTCGGAGCAGAGTCAAATGTCAATTGACACTCCGCCCACGGCGTATATCGTCGACGACGATCCTGATATGCGGGAATCGCTGGAATACCTGATCCAGTCGGTCGGAATCGCAACCGCGTCGTATTCATCGGCGGCAGAGTTTCTGGCGGCGTTTCGTCCATCGCAATCGGGATGTTTGATCTGTGATGTCCGGATGCCCGAAATGAGTGGCCTTGACCTTTTCGAAATTCTCGGTCAATCGGGAAGCCGGCTTCCCGTGATTATGATCACCGCCTACGCGGATGTTCCTATGGCGATTCGGGCGTTGAAGCTGGGCGCTGCGGAATTCATCGAAAAACCGTTTAACGCGCAGGTGATTCTGGAGATGATCCAGCGTGTCCTCGCTTCAGACTGCGGGCGCCGGGCGTCTCTCAAGACATGGGAAGAATTTTCATCCCGAATGCACAGCCTCTCGGATAAGGAACGAACGACTCTCGATCTGATTCTCTCAGGATCTCCGAACAAGTCGATCGCATCGCGACTCGAAATCACCGAACGAGCCATCGAGGTGCGTCGAGCGTCAATCATGAAAAAGCTTGGCACAACGACATTCGCAGAACTGGTCCGCCAGGTCACACAGTACGAACTTCTCTTTCGCGGCCAGAGACCTGATTCACCGGTCGGCTGACCCCTCGGCAACAACGCCGTGAAGGAGTTTTCTGCGAAAACACGCGGAGAACGTGCCACTGGTGACAGCATTGGTTCAATCTCTTCGAACCTGGGCACCTGATTTGTCGTTGAGCCGGAATTTTATTCGCTTTTTGGGGAATCCACATGTGGCAGTTGAATTCGCGTTCCGGATTTGACGTAACTGCCATCGGGTTAAAGTGATTTCGATGAGGTTGATGTTCGCAAGCAAAACAAGCTTGCAAACCCGACTGTCGGTGCAATCGATTCCAGTGTCACAAGCAGACTCTTAAAACTGTTACCGTTGGAACAACTGTCAAACTCACGTTAAACGCGCAATCCGCAGTCTGTTCAGGAATTCCAAATTGTTGCCGATATGAAAGGTGGTCGACTCGATGTCGCTCTCGGTCGACCTGCCAACATTCTATTAAAAAAAACCGTGATCGGCACCCAAACTGGAAATCGGCTCCGATAAATCGACTCGGAATCGACAAGATAAAAGGCGACAAGGATGTTCACCCGCTTCCGACGTTGTATGACCGTTTTTGGTGTTAGTCTGTGTTTCCTGGCTTCGGCGGTGGCACAACTGAGTGCCGAATCCACGACTGAATCCAGTTCGCCATTACTATTTGATTCTGATCTTCCTGCCCCTGGGGCGCTGAACCCGGATCCTGCTTCTAACCCTGGATCTGCCTCAAGCATGGCGACTGGACTCGAGTCAATCGTTCCCGGCCTGGACCCGGCAGCTCGGTCGGAGCTGGCGATTGCCGCTCCATTTGAGATGATGCCGCTCTTGCAGACTGTTCCTGCAGCAGCACCGGCGCCGCCGAAACCCGCTGGACCGCCGAAACC
>JANXOO010001355.1 GCA_025353525.1 Schlesneria sp.
GCTGGCGACTCGGGTGACGAGTGAACAGGCCGAATTCGTACGTGTGGAACTTCCTGCGGCGGTCTTCAATCCCGTCGCAAAGACTCTGGTGCTTGTGGATCAACCGGCGTCTCTCAAGGGGCGGGTGATCGTTGTCTCGGCAGGGACCAGTGATCGTCCCGTGGCCGAAGAAGCCGTTGAAACGTGCCGGTGGATGGGATGCGAGGCCGATCTCATCCTGGATGTCGGAGTTGCCGGGCCTCAAAGACTGATTTCGCAGCTCGACCGTATTTCTGCCGGTGACGCGATTGTCGTCGTCGCAGGGATGGAAGGTGCGTTGCCGTCAGTTGTGGCCGGGTGGGTCAGCGTTCCCGTGATCGCAGTCCCGACCAGTGTCGGATACGGAGCGCATCTGGGCGGTCTCGCCCCGCTGTTGGGGATGTTAAACAGTTGCGCGGCAAACGTTGCTGTGGTGAACATCGACGCCGGATTCAAAGGCGGTTATCTTGCGAGCCTGATTGCCAGCCAAACGCACGCTCAAAACGTTCAAGGAACATAATGTCAGGTCCTCAATCGCTACAACTCGTCAATACCCTTCCTTCAGCACCTGTGCGGGATGACGGGGCTCACAAGGGAGACTGCGGTCGGGCGCTGATCATTGGCGGCAGCCGGGGAATGAGTGGTGCCGCATGCCTCGCGGGGAAGGCGGCACTTCGCGCCGGTGCCGGCCTGGTGACTGTCGCCGTTCCCGAAGGAATCGCCGATCTCGTTGCCGGGTACGAGCCATCGTATCTGTCGATGGGGCTACCGGAAGACGAGCAGGGTCGAATGACAATTGCAGCGGCACAACGACTGGAATCGTTGTTGTCCCGCCAGTCGGCCGTGGCAATCGGCCCCGGTCTCGGCCAATCTGCCGGACTGTTGGAACTTGTGGCCAGTCTCTATGCATCAGTTTCGTCGCCGTGCGTCTTCGATGCCGATGCATTAAATCTGTTGGCAAAACGGCCGTACCTGATCAAACGAGCCTCTGGCGAACCGGCACGCATTTTGACCCCGCATGTCGGCGAATTTGCCCGACTGACCGGCCTGGACGCTGCCGTGATTCAGGAAAACCGCCAACAGCACGCAGCGGACTTTGCCAGGAAACATCAGGTGATCGTCGTGCTGAAAGGGAAGAATACGGTG
>JANXOO010001375.1 GCA_025353525.1 Schlesneria sp.
CCCCCAATCGACTTGAAAAACTGAAGCTTTTTTGCGGACGATTTGCCGAACGGGCGTTCCGTCGACCATTGAGTGTTGAACTACGGCAACTTTACATTGATCGACAATTTGAATCGGCTTCCGACCTCGACGCGGCTGTCAATCACGTCATCCTTCTGGTACTCAAGTCGCCTCGATTCTTGTATCGGGAACTGGGAGCAGATCCGGCGGCCATCAACGATCCGTATAGTGTCGCGTCGCGGATCTCGTTCGGGTTGTGGGACTCGGTGCCCGATCAGGACCTGCTGAATGCTGCGGCAGAAGCCCGACTTTCCAATCGCGAACTCGTGGCGGCTCAGGTCTCGCGAATGGTTGATGATCCGCGAGCCCTGACCAAGCTGCGGGAATTTCTGTTGAAATGGCTGAAGATCGACCGGGTCCCCGATCTCAGCAAAGACCCCGAGCGGTTTCCGGAGTTCAGCCCGGCGATTTCAAATGATTTGCGTACATCGCTTGAGCTGTTTCTGGACGACCTGATCGCCAGCGAATCCGCTGACTTTCGCCAGATGTTGCTATCGGATTCACTGTACCTCAACGGTCGCCTGGCGAAGTTTTACGGAGCTGAACTTTCAGACGACGCTCCGTTCCAGAAGGTCTCGATCGATCGCGATGCGCGGGCGGGAGTCTTGTCGCACCCGTATCTGATGACCGGTTTCGCCTATACGGGGACCAGTTCTCCGATCCACCGGGGAATATTCATCGCTCGCAGCCTGTTGGGACGAACGCTGCGACCGCCACCGGAAGCCGTCGCTCCCCTGGCGCCTCAGTTGGCCCCCGACCTGACAACGCGCGATCGCGTGGCGCTGCAAACCCGGTCCGAATCGTGTCAGTCGTGTCACGCGATGATTAATCCGCTCGGATTCACGCTCGAACATTTCGATGCTGTCGGACGGTTCCGGAAGGAAGAGAACGGCAAGCCGATCGTTGCAACGGGACTCTATCGAACCCGCCAAGGGGATACAGTCCAGTTTGACGGCGTACGCGATTTGGCAAAATATCTGGCCGACAGTCCGGAAACGCACGCTGCGTTCGTCGAACAATTGTTTCATGCGACGATCAATCAGCCGATTCGGGCTTATGGATTGCAGACGAAAGATCGACTTAGGGACACGTTTGTCAACGAGAAATTCAATATCCGTCGACTGCTGGTCGAAATCGTGACGACTGCTGCACTAATGCCCGTCGAATCAACTTCGACTGGGACGAAGTGAGGCTTTTGACGAATAACTGTTACCGTAACGTGAGCTATTTCAAACCCGTATACTGAATTTCCTCCGCATCACCCGTGGGCACGACTGCTATCCGAGGACACGACCGCCATGAATCAAGTATCCCGACGAGAATTTCTGCATAAACTTGGTATTAGTGCTGCGGCGATGCCATTCGTCCTGAATCTGCCGAGCTTGGGTTTTGCCAATCAGGCCGCTCGCAAGCAGAGACTTGTGGCGATCTTCAGCCCGAACGGCGTGGTCCCTCCTGCCTTCTGGCCCGATGAAGAAGGTGCCGACTTCAAATTGAAGGAAAGCCTTTCGCCGCTTGAACCGTTCAAGGACCGATTACTGACGCTCAACGGTGTCTGCGACAAGGTACGCGGTGACGGCGACAGCCACATGCGAGGAATCGGCTGCCTGCTGACCGGCACAGAGCTGTTTCCGGGAAATATCCAGGGAGGTTCGGATACTCCAGCCGGGTGGTCGAGTGGTCTTTCGATTGATCAGGAGATCAAGAATTACTTGCAGGCGAATGCCGCGACGCAGACGCGATTCGGTTCACTGGAATTTGGCGTGATGGTCCCGGACCGAGCTGATACGTGGACGCGAATGGCCTACTCCGGAGCCAACAAGCCGATCGCACCGATCGACGATCCTTACCGGATGTTCTCGAAACTGTACGGCCGGATGAAAGACCAGGAAAGCTTGAAGAGTATTCTGGACGGACTTCAATCCGACCTGCAAAAGTTGTCGGCCAACATCAATGCCGAGGACCGGCAGTTGCTCGACGAACAGGCGACGTTCGTGCGTGAGATGGAACGGGAATTGAAAATGGCGTCGGCTCAATCTGTCGGACATGCCGTTCCGGAACTCGAACCCGGCGTCAAGGGAGAAGCGGACAACATGCCGCGACTCAGCAAAATGCAAATCGAGTTAATGGTCAACAGCTTTGCATCCGATTTCGCACGCATCGCCACTCTGCAATATACGAATTCTGTCGGCAACGCGAAAATGCGGTTTCTGGGTGTCGAAGAGGGGCATCACGAACTGTCTCATAACGGAGACGACGATACGAAGTCGCAGGAAAAACTGACTCTGATTAACAAATGGTATGCAGAACAACTGGCTTATCTGGCGAAGCGACTGTCAGAAACTCCCGAGCCTGGTGGTGGCGGCTCGCTCCTCGACAATACGCTGATTGTCTGGACCAACGAACTTGGCAAGGGGAACTCGCATACCCTCGACAATATACCGTTTGTCCTGGTCGGCAATGGGCTCGATTTCAAAATGGGCCGCTCGCTGAAGTTTGGAGAAGTTCCGCACAATCGCCTGCTGCTGTCGCTAGCCCACGGTTTTGGGCACCGTATCGACCGGTTCGGGAACCCGGATTTTTGCGGAGCGGGCCCGCTTGGCAACCTGACATAGACATGACACAATCGACGACGCCAATCCACGGCTTTTGTTGAACTGGTCGAATCGAGTATGGCTCAGGCTTACACCCCCGGACTGATGGTTTCGCGTGGCTGTCGATGGCGGTGCCGTCGGTTGCTGCCGATTGCCGGTGATGTCCTTGTTCAGGTGGGAGCTCACGTCAAAGCCCGTGATGTCGTTGCCCGAACAATGATGCCGGGGGATGCTCTTCCCGTCAATCTGGCCAGAAAGCTGGGGGTTTCGCCATCGGAATTATCCCGCAGTATGCTGCAAACGATTGGCAGCGTCATCAGGGCCGGTGATCCGCTCGCTCGGACAAAAGGTCTGTTCGGGTTTTTCCGGACAGAATTTCCGTCGCCGATTGGCGGAACGGTCGAGGCGATTTCAAAAGTGACCGGTCAGGTGATTCTCAGAGGCGATCCGATCGCCGTTCAGGTCGCCGCCTACCTGGCAGGGACCGTCGTTGAGATTATCCCTCGTGAAGGGGTCGTCGTTGAAGCGGATGTCGCACTGATTCAGGGGATATTCGGGATTGGCGGTGAGGCATTCGGAAAGATCTGTCTCGTCGCTGCCTCACCAGACGAAGATCTGACCGAAGATGCCATCAGGCCCGAACATCGGGGCGGTATTGTAGTTGGTGGTCGACGGGTCGCGGGCAATGCTGTGCGAAAAGCGATTGAAACGGGTGTCGCCGCGATTGTCGCGGGCGGAATCGACGACCACGATCTGCGAGAGATTCTTGGCTATGACCTGGGTGTTGCCGTCACCGGAACCGAAAAACTTGGCACGACAATCATCGTGACCGAGGGGTTCGGCGAGATTGCCATGGCGCGGCGAACATTCGAGCTGCTGGCATCGCATGCGGGTCGGGAAGCGAGCGTCAACGGGGCGACTCAAATTCGCGCAGGAGTCATGCGCCCGGAAATCGTGATCGCCCTGGAGGAACCACTTTCCACGAGCAGTCGCGATTCTGGTCGGGTGGCAGGATCGCTGAATGTCGGCTCGCCGATCCGCATCATTCGCGAACCGCATTTCGGCGCGTTAGGATCGGTGACGCGGCTGCCTCATGAGCAGGTGCTGCTCGAGTCGGAATCACTGGCTCGTGTCGTCGAAGCGAAACTGGCAAACGGAATGAACGTAATAGTCCCACGTGCAAATGTGGAACTCATCGAAGGGTAAGGAATGGATTTCCGGATGAGAGATGAGCCTTTCACGAACAGCTCTCAGTCGAAATTGCGACTCCGATTTGAACTTGTTCTGAAGTGAAGGTGGGGATTACCAGGGAATGGGAAGTTGTGGCAACGTTCGGGATGTTCTTGACGCAGGCTCATCACGCGGAGCGATGATGGCCACATTGACCAAATACACTGACCACAATGCGTTACTTCAACGCAATATCAAGTTTCTTCCGGGCGATATGAAGTCACGTCGATTTCGCTCGGGCATCCTCTGGCCGGTTCTGAAAGCCGTCTTTGTGTTCGTTGCGTTGTTTGTCACCCCCTGCCTGACGATCGCTGCTGAAAAGCCGAAAGATGTCGCTGCGAAAAAGTCGACCGACTGGTTTGATACTGGAAAGACCACGTTTGCGATTTTGACGATTGTGGTGTGCGGCACGGTGATCGGTTGCACCGAGGTCGCTCGTCGCGGAAAGCCGTTCTACGTGCGTCCGATTGCCGGTTTGCAAGCGATGGAAGAGGCGGTCGGTCGTGCGACGGAAATGGGAAAACCGATGCTCTTCGTACCGGGACTCGAAGATGTCAAGGAAATCGATACGGTCGCAGGCATCACGATTCTGGCGAGCGTTGCCAGAATGGCTGCCGAATACGACACGCCGCTGGAAGTCCCCACCAGCCGTACCCTGGTGATGACTGCCGCCCGCGAGGCCGTGCAGTCGGCGGCAATCGCCGCCGGACGACCCGACTATTACAACGAAGACACAATCTATTACGTGACCGAAGAACAGTTTGGCTACGTGGCGTCGGTCTGCGGCTGGATGCATCGCGAAAAGCCGGCAGCCTGTTTCTATCAGGGAAAATTCTTTGCCGAATCCCTGATTCTTGCCGAAACAGGAAACTCTGTAGGAGCGATTCAAATTGCCGGTACGGCAGAGATGTCCCAATTACCGTTCTTTGTGGCCGCGTGCGACTACACCCTGATCGGTGAAGAACTGTTCGCCGCATCGGCCTATCTGTCGGGCGAACCGGCTCAGTTGGGAATGTTGAAGGGCCAGGACTTTGGCAAACTGGCCGCAATGATCCTGATCGTGGTCGGTTGTGCCCTGGCGACGTGGGATTCGTTCTCACCACCCGTCAAGAACGCCGACGGAATTGAGGCGCCCTCGCGCAGCCGCTGGATCACTGACACCGTCTTGAAGGGTGGATGATGTCAAAAACAATTCCCGTAGTGATCGCCAGTGCCGTCGGTTATCTGATGTTCGTCGCCTGCTTTTCTCCCTACCTGCTTCCATGGCGCCAGACCGCAGAAGAGTGGTATACGGTTGTCGCCACGATTGCGATGCTTTACGGAGGCGTGAACCTGTGTACTCACCACCTGAAAAAGATTTCCGATCGCGAAGCGGGCTGGGGATTTTCGGGAGTGACACTGATTGCGTTCGCCGTGACTGTGGCCATTGGTCTGTTGAAAGTCGGCGTCGTCCCTGAATCGGTTAAACATCTCGATCGCGCCTGGTCAGGCCAGTTTCAGCAAGAAGGAAGCGCATTCTGGTGGATCTATCAATATCTGTTCAGCCCGATCGTTTCGACGATGTTCGCGATGCTCGCGTTCTATGTCGCATCGGCCGCGTTTCGTGCGTTTCGCGCAAAAAACGTTGAAGCAGTCCTGCTGCTGCTGACAGCGTTAATTGTCCTTGTCGGTCAGACAAAAGATCGCGAAATCACATCGCTGTTACTGGCGGTCCCCGCAGACGGTTCGTTGCCAAACTTTCCAATCGCCGATCTGACTGAGTTCATCCGCAAGACGTTTGTCACGGCGGGCCAGCGAGCCATCATGATCGGTATTGCACTGGGTGTCGTCGCCACTTCACTGCGTTTGCTAATGGGTCTTGATCGATCTTATCTGGGGGGCGACGAGTGACCGCGACGTTGCTGGAAAAACTCAATTCGCTCGATCGTCGCTGGATCTTCCTCGCAATGGCGCTGGCCGTCGCAGCACCCATCCTGTTGGGGATCGGGTCAGATGAATCACCGTCGCCGCCAACGAAGAAATTGTTTGATCAAATTGAATCGCTGCCGACGGGTTCCCGCGTCGTGATGGCGATTGACTTCGATCCGAATTCTGCGGCAGAACTGACACCAATGGCACTCGCGTTCACACGACATTGCTGCCTGCGGCGACACAAAATCTATTTCCTGACCCTTTGGGGAACAGGGCTGCCAATGATCGACGCCACCATCAAAACGGTCGTCCAGGCAGAATTC
>JANXOO010001379.1 GCA_025353525.1 Schlesneria sp.
TCGTTATTGCATTGTAAAGTAGAATGTCCCCTTTGTTTTTCCCATCACTCAATCCAGCGAAAAACGAACCTCATCGTGGCCTCTGCTTCTACGGTCCGACCGTAATTCATACCGAAGGCGATCAGGCTGCTTCCGCAATCTTCAGTGTGTGGGCGGCTTTGTTCGCCTGTGGCCCGAAGAACCTGATGCTCACGGGTGCCTGGACCATGATTGAAGGTCATCAACCCAGCGAAGGCCTATACGAGAAACTCAACATCGATCGTGACGACGTAGTTGGCAAGTTGCAGCAGATCGCCAAGTTCGCGAATCAAGTTGCTGCGACCGACGGACAATACTTCATTCTGCATTTGGGCATATGAGATACGCGGCCGAACCAATAAGGCTTTGACTTCGCGTGGTCGGAGATGACGCCCAAACGAACGCTTGACCTGGTTGTCGAGCGCACGTTCGATGGACGCCGCGTTACGCCGAAGTTCAAGGCATCTGTTCAAGAAGCCCGGTAGTTTCTCAGAGAATCGCCGTGTCGGTGAAATTGACCGCGATTTTGCTAGTTGTCAGCCGTATGGGAAAAGCATTTTGCGAGTCGGGCATCTCCCTGTTGAATCGGCCCGGCAGGTGGCGAGGGTGAAACGAAGATCCCTCTTCATCACTGGTGATGAACGATCTTTGGCGATCATGCGGATCCAAAGAATGTCGTTTGTCGTGTTGACTATGCACTGATTGTTTGCCGGAATGACTGACGGCGCGGACCTTCATCGTGCACGTATTTCAGCGTGTTAAAAAACATACGACGTCATTCATCGCGACACCACACATCGCGTTTATCCTGTGTTGAGATAGTCCGTTGCCTGCCCGGGGAGAATCTTTCGTGGCGACAGCGGTCCTGCCAAAAGGCATCCCGTGGGGGCGATGATCGCCAGGAGTTGTAACGCACCGCCGCGGTGCGCGCATTGAGGGCGTATCGGGAAAGGTCGTTCGGGTTGGGGTGCGATACCGCTTCCCGGCCAGTAGGCCCAGCCACGAAACAATCAGACCAGCCATTTCACATGATCCCGCGTCGTCCGTGAGTGGGATGCCATCCACCCCTGATGTCTCACCTTACGAAATCCCTTTGGCAAGACGTGCTGCAGAAAGCCCCGCACGAACTCCACGCCCGTCACGGTCCAGGTCTTGATCTTATTTGTCCCCGAGGGCGTGTACTGGTACTCATTTACGATTGAGCCAATCCCGAAAAGACGGATTCTGTTTCAGGACTATCCGTTACTCGGGGTTAAGAACGCGATCATGGCGGTCGACCAAACCCAGCAGCAACGGCAGCAGCACCAGGTTTCCGAGTAAACCTCCCAGCATGGCGACACTGACGAGAATTCCGAAATAGACGAGCGGAATAAAGTGCGACAGTGACAGCACTGAAAAACCTGCAACCAGTGCGAAGTTGGCAAAGACCAGGGCCAGTCCGACTCCTTGGTGCGTTTCCTTCAGGGCGGCAGAAAAACTGAGGCCACGTCGTCGCCGTGCGTCCATATATCCCGCCAGGTAATGGATACTCGAATCAACCGTCAAACCCATCGAAACACTGGCGATCATCGCCGTTGCAATGTTGACAGGCAGTCCGATCCAGCCCATCGTGCCAATGACCAGGACGATCGGAAACAGATTCGGAATCAGCAGAATCAACCCGATGGTCCAACTGCGATAAGCAATCGTCATCAGGATCACAATCGCTGCTGCTGCGACCAGAAAACTGCTGAGTTGATCCCCCATCAGACTTTCGATCAGATACGTTAACAACACAAACAGCCCAGTAGCGCGCGCTTCGGGAAATCTCGCTCGGGCCGCCCGCTCGACATCGGCGATCAGTTTCAACTTCGTTTCGGACGGCTGCCGTTCTCTTGCTCGCAGCATGATCCGCATGCGGCCTTCCCGCGCGTTGTAGAGACTCGAAATAAAGTCGGGCTGCATGCGTTCCAGGGCCGACATGCGCCACGACATCGGCAAAAAGCCAAGGACATCCAGTCCGTCCGAAATGGCGATCACTTTCGTCAGTTTGCCAGGCGAAGTCTGATCTTCCAGGTCTCGCAATTCGGCTGCAAATTCCCGAACCTGCTTGAGAAAATCGACATCCAGTTCGTGCGGTGCCGGAAAATCGACTTCCCAGGTTCCAGCTCCGCCGAGTCGGGTTTCGAACAGATCAAGTGACTTCACGATCGGGCTTTTATCACGAAAATTCTTGCTGAAGTCCGTTTCGACTTCGAGACGAAATAATCCCGCTCCGCAAACGGCGGTCAACAGTACCATTCCCGTTCCGACGACGAAGGGACGGTGTTCCACCCATTCGGTCATGTGGCCGAGAATTTTCGTCACGCCGGCTTCCGCCGGAGCTTTACCGGGAACGCTCTGCGAACTTCCGATCAGGATTCCGCCGGGAAGAACGACGGCACACGTGACCAGCACCAGTAGCGTGGCGAGTGTCATCATGATTCCAAAACTGGAAACAGGAGCGATGCGACTGGTCATTACGGCGGCGAATCCTGCCGCCGTGGTGGCGATTGTCCAGAAGATTGGTACTGTCAATTCCAGCATTGTCTGACGGAGTGCTTCGACAGGTTCCAGATGAAAGCGATGTTCGCGGAACCGCAATGTGATGTGCATGACCGTGGCGATACCGATAATCGTCACCAGCGAGTTCAGCATCGAACTGACCATGCTCAGTTGCATGCCGGTGACAACCAGCAACGCCTTTGTCCAGACCAGCGTGACTTGCACGACCAGCAGCGGCAACAGCATCCACCGCACGCTGCGGAAAAGCACGAAAATGACGGCCATCAACAACAGGGCCGATGCCCAGCCAAGGGTGGCTCCGTCCTCTTCAACATACCGGAACATGTCGTGAACCTGAACCGGTTCGCCGACCACCGCCGCAGGTGGATCGTGCGCATCCGCAATCTGCCGAACCAGACGGTACGTTTCGGAACGGGGAATTTCGGATGTCGATTCGGGAGCCAGCCGGCAGAAGATGGCCGTTGTTTTTCCATCGGTCCCTACGAGAACTCCTTCCATCAGCTTTCGGATGATCGAGCGGCCGATTGGTGCCTGAAGGGCAAACCCAAGGTGCTGAAAACTGTCGGTCTGGAACCCCTTCACGAGTTTCAATTTGTCCGCCAGCGATTCGATCCGGGCTCGTGCCGCATCGTTCAACCCGTCTTCCCCCGGTACAAACAGATCATTGTCCGTGTAAGCGACGACGACGAATTCGTCTCCCCCGAAGGTTCGCTTGCTCTCTCGCCACGCCGTCAGCCGCGTATTGTCTTTGGCATAGAGTGATTCGATTGATTGTTCGAATTGCAGGTGCGAGGCGGGAAACGACGACACGACAGTCAGCAGAACTGCCAATGCCAGCCACCACCCGCGACGCTTCAGCAAGACATCGGTCAATCGGGCAAGCCATGGCGGGGGCGAATCGGGCATTGAGGTACTGCAAGGGGTAAGTTCGAACCGGGAATCTGATCGAAGGCCGATCGGGCGACAGTGCGAACTTTACTTCACTGTCGTCTGTGCGGATAGTACGCGGTGGTTGTTGCCGGGTGCCGTACACGTCGGTCAGTTCCCTCAAATCCGTCGCTCTGGTAAACCATGATATTCCCGCAGCCGGTTTGTTCGCAAAACGGATAGAATGCGGGGCTTGCCCGAGTCATCCGGACTTTGGGGGCGATACTTTGCATCGATACTCGACATTTTAAAACAGACCGGATCTTCGGGAGATTGACGGCATGAACTTTCATCACGCGACGCTCGATAACGGACTTGAAGTTGTCGCCGAGACCAATTCTGATGTTCATAGTGTCGCATTCGGATTCTACGTCAAGGCGGGGGCTCGCGATGAATCGGATGAGGTCTCAGGGGTCAGCCATTTTCTCGAACATATGGCCTTCAAAGGGACTGACAAGTTCTCGGCGGAAGATGTGAACCGGATTTTCGACGAACTGGGGGCCGACTACAACGCGGCGACCGGTGAAGAGAGTACGGTGTTTTATGCTGCGACGCTTCCCGAATATCTGTCACAGACATTCGAGGTTCAGGCGGGGGTCCTCTTTCCGTCGCTCCGGCAGGACGACTTCGATGTCGAGAAAAAAGTGATTCTGGAGGAGATTGGCATGTATGCCGATCAGCCTTCTTCGGTTGCCTACGATAACGCAATGCAGACTCATTTCAGCGGACATCCACTCGGTCGATCAGTATTGGGAACGACTGCCAGCGTCGGTGGTCTGTCGTCTGAACAGATGCGGACGTACCATCGCGAACACTATCTCGCGGGGAATATTGTCCTCGCCGTGGCCGGGAATACCGATTGGTCAACCGTCATTGAATTGGCTGGTCGCTATTGTTCTGCGTGGCCGGCAGGGAAATCGGATCGCAAAGTTGCGGCGTCGACTCCGAAATCCTCGACAAAATACATCGCGAAAGAACAGTGCCAACAGGAGCAGATTATTCAGCTTGCGCTGGCACCGTCCGGAAGCGATCCGTTGCGATTCGCAGCGGAATTGATGGCCGTCATTGTCGGTGACGATTGCAACAGCCGGCTTTATTGGGAACTGCTCGACCCGGGTCTGGTCGAATCCGCAGAAGTCGGGTACTACGAATTCGAAGAAACCGGCGCCTATTTGACGTTCCTTAACGGGCCACCCGAGGAAACGAAGGCCAATCTGAAACGGATCACGAAGATTTACGCGGATGTGAACAAGCGAGGCGTCACGTCCGACGAACTCGAACAGGCAAAAAACAAGGTCTGTTCAAGGCTGGTCTTGCGCGGCGAACGTCCCATGGGGCGATTGGGAGGACTCGGCAACAACTGGCTGTTCCGCCGCGAATACCGCAGCATCGCGGACGATGTCGCGATCGTACAAGGCATCACTCAAAGCGATATTCGCAGATTGCTCGACCAGTTCCCTCTCGCGCAAACAACAACCATCGGAGTCGGTCCGCTAAAAGGATAATCGATCGCAGGGAAAGTCGCTGGAGTTCAGGCAATTCCCGGAGGTCAAAAAACCATCTGAAAAACGGTTTTTTTGCCATCACTCTTCGCACAATCAGGCCAATAATGTCCACATGGGGAAGTTATCGCGTCCCCGTTCCTGACGGGACCCTTCGTTTGGTCAACTGTCCAGTCGCGCACCTTTAGGTGAGGCACGGACGGCTGCGCCGCTGGTTTGTTTCGCGACGAGACCCTCCCACTCGGGGTCAAATCCGGCAGGGAACAGGCGCATGCCCGATCAGTGGTCGCCAGCACCACTCAGATTGATTGGTGCTTTCGGTCGTTGTGCTCCAAACTCTGGATGAGCTTCACCCCCGACAAGCCTGGTCAATTGTCCTTGCGAGTTTATGAGCCCGCTTTGGACCATCCGTTCGAAGTGTTCTATCGGGGCCAAAGAACCGGCTGAAGCTTTGCTCGCGGCACGCATTTCGGCAATTGTTGGTTGTTTGTGCATTCTGATCTCCGCTCTGCAGATTTGGCGAAAAACCCCCAAGTTGCAATCGACATTCCGCACTGCAATCTGGATATGCGTTTCAGATGAAATAGCTGTTCCAGGAAAAACGGGCTCACCCTCCAAAAATGCGCCACGCACGGTGCCGTAAATCACGCCTTCCCCAGCCAATCTGTCAATCGTGTCATTGATCACAGCACAGTCGAGCTCTCGAAGCTTCTTTTCTTTGTCGCGGTTGATTGGTAACGCCTTCCCACCAGCATCGTGGGTGCAACCGGCGATCCGCGCCCAGTTGCTAAGGTCCATGCAATTCCGGGAACACAAATATGCTCTGTTTTGGCGGGACTTAACGCCGTTGACTTCAACCCTGCCTCATCCTACAAGCGCCGTATGGTTTTCTGGATTTACCTGTTATCGCTCGAAATGCATGGATAGCCGCAAAATGGCAGTAAAAATGAGTATGTTGAAAGTCATTCAGAGAGAGCGCATCGCCGGTTGCACCCAAACCAATCTGTTGCCGCAACATCGGTCAAGGCTTGAATCACCGACTGCCGGTCTCCAGGTAAAACACCGGCCCTTTTTCTTTGCTTCAATGGCATTGCAGGGTCAAAAAGAGATATGCTGGTGGGACTTGGCTGTCTTTTTTATCAGGAATCAATCCATGTTCGTCATTTGTTCCCGCGTTGTATTCTGTTTCCTCGTGGTCGGATCGGTCGCGTTCGCTGCAGACGTACCCAAAGGCGAAATCGTCAAGTTTACGTTCGAGCAATCGAAGATTTTCCCGGGTACCACGCGAGAAGTCTCGATCTACATTCCCAAACAGTACAACCCGGATAAACCCGCTTGCGTTTACGTCAATCAGGACGGTGTCCAGTACAAAGCTCCTGAGGTTTTCGACTCATTGATCCAGTCGGGAGAAATGCCCGTAACGATTGGTGTTTTCGTCACGCCGGGAATCGTCAAGGCAGCATCCGACCAGGCATTGCCGCGATTCAATCGAAGTTTTGAATACGACGGACTCGGCGATGGATATGCCCAATTTTTGCTCGAAGAACTGTTGCCCGAGGTCGAGAAACAAAAAGCAGAAGACGGTCGGGCAATCAAGCTTTCGAAGGACGGAAACGATCGTGCGATTGGTGGAGCAAGCAGCGGAGCAATCTGCGCTTTCACGGCGGCATGGGAACGACCCGACGCCTTCCAACGGGTATTCAGCGCGATCGGCACCTACGTTGGATTGCGCGGCGGACAGAATTACTCGACGCTGATTCGGAAATTCGAACCCAAGCCAATCCGTATCTTTCTGGAAGACGGCAGCAATGATCTGAATATCTATGGTGGCGATTGGTGGATGGCCAATCAGGCCATGGAACGCTCGCTGGTTTTTTCCGGTTACGAAGTCACTCACAACTGGGGCGAAGGAGGCCACAATGGCGATCACGCAACCGAACTTTTTCCCGAAGCGATGAAGTGGCTGTGGAAAGACTGGCCCGCTCAGGTGACTGCAGGCAAGGGTTCGCCACAATTGCAAGAAATTCTGATCCCCGGCGAAGACTGGAATCTGGTCGGCAAAGGCTATCAGTTTTCAGAAGGGCCAGCGGTCAATTCCAGCGGCTATTTGCACTTCAACGATGCTGCTGCAGGTAAAACGTTCCGGATCGTGAAGGACGGAGCAGTCAAAGAGCTTTTCGGTGATTCAAAGCGAGGCGATGGCCAGGCGTTCGGCCCCGATGGCAAACTTTACGTCAATGCAACGGCAACAAACGAAGTCATCGCCTGGGACATATTGGGCAAGTCGAGCGTCATTGCCAACGGGTTCCGAGGCAACGACCTTGTCGTCAATCACGACGGAGGAATTTACGCCACAAGCCCCGCCACGAATGGTGTCGATCCCAGCAAGGTCTATTACATCAGCCCCAAAGGGGAAAAGAAGATCGTCGACACAGGGCTGAAGTTTGCCAATGGAATCTGCCTGTCTCCCGATCACGCGCTGCTATACGTCACCGACAGCCGGACGCATTGGGTTTACAGTTATCAGGTTCAGCCGGACGGAACATTGATGCACAAACAAAAATACTTTCATTTGCATGTTCCTGATACTTCTGACGACAGTGGTGCCGATGGAATCCGTTGCGACCGCGACGGTCGTGTGTGGGTTGCGACCCGCATGGGCCTGCAAGTCTGCGATCAGCCCGGCCGGGTGAATTGCATTATTCCAACCCCAAACGGAAAGGTTTCGAACCTGACGTTCGGAGGCCCTGCATTTGATATCCTGTACTGTACTTGCGGAGACAAAGTCTATTCTCGCAAGGTCAAAGTCAGAGGCTCGAACGGATGGGAGCCCCCGGTCAAGCCAGCGAATCCACGACTGTAGTCATTCAGATAAAGCCGAAACGATGCCGCAAATCCGCGGAATTATCTTTGATATGGACGGTACGCTGGTCGATTCGCGACTCGACTACGACGCGATCCGTCGGGAGATGGGCTTATCTGAAGGAATGCCGATCCTCGAAGGTCTGGAACGGGTGCCGGACGGCTCGCAGCGCGACCGGATGCTGGAGGTGATTCGCGCTCACGAACTTAGGGGTGCCGATGAAGCGGTCCCGATCGAAGGAGTCTTGGAATTCCTGAGTCATCTTGAAGAACGCGGTGTTTCAAGTGCCGTGCTGACACGCAATTCGCGCGAATCTACCTCCAGGACACTGACTCGATTGAATCACTCGTTCTCGCAAATTGTCACGCGAGAAGACGCGTTGCCTAAACCCGATCCGGCCGGAGTTCACCTGATCGCCCGACGATGGGGGTTTCCCCCGCACGAAATGATCGTGATTGGCGATTACCTGTTCGACATCCAGGCGGGGCGACGCGCCGGGGCGCGCGGTATTCTGTTCGCACCCGGCCTACGTCCCGACTACGCAAATGAAGCCGATTTCGTATTACAGCATTTTCGCGACGCTGTGGACCTGATTGACCGAATGGCCTGTCTCGATGAACCCATCGCACAGTGAGTCGTCGTTTCAAACGATCAGCATGGCATCGCCATAGCTGTAGAAGCGGTAACGTTCTTCGATGGCGATACGATAAGCCTCGAGTACGAAGTCGGTCCCTCCAAACGCCGCGACCAGCATCAACAGTGTCGATTTCGGCAAGTGGAAATTCGTCAGCAAAACGTCTGCTGAATGAAACGTGTATGGCGGGTAAACGAACAGATCGGTTTCTCCCTTCCATTCCCGCACACTGGCAGCAGCATCGGTTCCGCAAGCGCGACGGGCCGATTCGAGTGTGCGCAGGCTGGTCGTACCGACCGCGACGATGCGTCCCGAATCAAGTCGGGTTTGATTCAGAGTTGTTGCGGCCAGACCAGACAGCTCGCACCACTCGGAATGCATCCGGTGAGCAGAGATGTCTTCGACGGAGACGGGACGAAACGTACCTGGTCCGACGTGCAAGGTCACCTCGGCCCGCCGAATTCCGCAACGTTGACAGGCATCGAGTAACTCGGGAGTGAAGTGCAATCCTGCTGTCGGTGCCGCGACAGAGCCGGGGTGACGTGCATACGTCGTTTGATAACGATCCCGATCGGATTCCGACGCCTGTTTTCGTTTCATGTACGGTGGCAACGGAACGGTGCCGAAGTTCGGCAAAACGTCGATTGCTGATTCAGCTCGGGAAGCCGCAAACCGGCAAACACCGTCGGCTTCCTTTTCAATCAGTGTCAACTCGAGGACCTCGCCGGCGGCATTGGTCACCGAGATCGATTCGTTCGGTCGCAGATAACCTCGAGTTTGCCCGATCAACCGCCATAGTCCGGTCGTTGTTGAATTGAGATAGAGTCCTTCCCACTTTCCGCCGGTCGCTATTCGGATCCCGAACAATCGCGCGGGAAGCACCCGACTGTTGTTGAGGACCAGGCAATCACCGGATTTCAATCGCTGCGGCAGGTCGCGAATGTGATCGTGGAAAATGCGTTGTGTCTGTCGCTCGAGAACCATCAAGCGTGCACCATCGCGCATCGGCGGCGGTTCTTTT